>WOZT01000132.1:6482-7547 GCA_011620145.1 Gammaproteobacteria bacterium
CAGGATTCGGCGGGAAAGTGGCGTCCCCACGGGGATTTGAACCCCGGTCGCCGCCGTGAAAGGGCGGTGTCCTTGACCACTAGACGATGGGGACGTGGTGCCCGATGGGTGATTCACCCTACTCGGGAAAACGTGGTGGAGCCAGGCGGGATCGAACCGCCGACCTCTTGCATGCCATGCAAGCGCTCTCCCAGCTGAGCTATGGCCCCCTGTTCGGGAAGCCGCAAACTTTAATGTTCAATGCGGGTTTCGTCAAGTCCCCCGCCCGCCGAAACCCGTCCCGGTGTAGTTGTTTTCGATGCACCGCAACAAGGCCAGCCGCATGGCGCCCGCATTCGGATAGCGTTTGTTGACGTCCTTTTCCAGTGCCTTGTCGATGATGTTGCGCAGACACGCCGGCACGCCGCCGCGCAGGGCCATGAGATCGGGATGGGGTTCGTTGGCAATGCGGGTCATCAGCGTCGCCACCGTGTCCCCCTCGAAAGGCCGACGCCCGCTCACCAGTTCAAACAGCACCACCCCCAAGGAAAACAAATCCGAGCGTCCGTCCAGCGGCCGCCCCGAAAGCTGCTCGGGAGACATGTAGGGCGGCGTCCCCAGGACAGTGCCGGTGCGGGTCTTGCCACTGCTGCCGATGCGGGCAATCCCGAAATCGGCCACCTTCACCTGGCGTCCAGTCTTGTCCAGCATGATGTTGCTGGGCTTGATATCGCGATGCACCACCCCGTTGCGATGGGCAAAATCCAGGGCCTCGGCGATCTGCGCCGCCATTTCCATGATGCGATTGATGGGTAACAGGCCTTCCTTGCGGGTATAGCGGCGCATGTCATGGCCATCCACCAGTTCCATGGCGATGTAACCCAGGCCATGATCCTCCCCCACATCGTAGATGGTGACGATGTGAGGGTGGTTGAGCCGCCCGGCCACTTCCGCCTCATGGAAGAATCGCTCCTTGACCTGTTCAAGTTCCTCGGCTTCGAATTCCTGCTGTAGATTCAGCGTCTTGATCGCCACCACCCGATTGATGCGTGGGTCCACGCCGCGATAGACGGCGCCCATGGCACC
>WOZT01000221.1 GCA_011620145.1 Gammaproteobacteria bacterium
GTACGCCTATGCCGCATTCTCGCTGTACTTTGCGCCTGCGTTCTTTCCCAGGGGGACCCGACTTTCCAGTTGCTGAACACATGGTCAAGGCTTCCACTGCAAGTCTCTGGCACCACCGGACAGGCAGCCGAAGGATCAGGATCTTTGCAATACGATCTCAAGTAAAACCGATTGCTGCCGATCTTCGGGTAAATTAGAGCCTTGGTTTCCACAAGATTCAATCAGGTTGCCGATGCCATCCCCATCCGACACATTGATGCGACTGCAGCGCTGGGTATTCCGCCAGTCGCAATGGGCGCTGGCGCTGGCCATCTATGCCGTTGTGGTTTCAGCAGCGATGGTCATTGCCCCGCTGTTTTATTACGCGGTGGAAGGTCGATTCACCACGGGCATCCTGGTCGCAGCCTTTGGGACTGCTTCGGCCATCTCGATTCCGCTGATGTGGATTTTCCTGAAGATCGCCTACATCCTCATCGACAAGCAGGAAGAATCCGACCGCAGCCGCGCCGACAGTGAGCGCCAGCGCGATATCCTGAGCGGGCTGCTGGACGCCAGTCTGGTGATGCAGCAGAAAGAAGACCTGGTCGAACTGCTGGAAGCGACCATCCAGCATTTGCAGCATCTGTTCCGGCAACACCATTTTGCACTGCTTGTCTATGGCAGGCGGCGCAATGTGGTCCGACATCTGGTCGCCCCGGGGTTATCGGAAGCGGAACAGCGCACGTTGTTGCTCCACAGTCATCTGCTGTTGACCGGCCATCCGGAACAACTGTTCGAGCAACTCAACGCGCTATCTACTCCCGCGGACGCATCGTTGCGGTGGACCCTGTTCCCGCTTTGGAATCGCATGGATCGGATCATCGGACACATGGTCGTCAAAGGTGGGGATCTGCCGCAAGAATCCCACAAGGCAGTCGAGTTGTTTCGGGATCAGTTGGCAGCGGGCGTGGAAAATCACCTGCTGCGCATGGAACTGACGCAACTCGCCAATACCGACGGCCTCACCGGCATTTTCAACCGCAGCCATTTTCAGAACACCCTGGAGGCATACCAGGACGCCAAGCGTCAAACGCCCGCGATGGATTTTTCCCTGCTCATGATCGACATCAATGGCCTCAAACCCGCCAACGATGGCCATGGGCATCTGACTGGAGATCAACTCATCATCCGGGTTGCCCAGTTGCTCAAGGCCGCTTGCCGCTCGGAGGACATTGTCTGCCGAATCGGCGGTGATGAATTCGCCATCCTGTGCCCGGCCAGCCGGCAGGAACAGGCCGACCGCCTGGCCGAACGGATTCGCGAGCAAGTGGGTGAGCGGCCGTTGAAACTGAAAGATGGACGATTGCTGCCCATCAGTCTGAGCATCGGGGCCGCATGCAGTGATGATTGCGGCCCGGAACAGATCCTGATCGTTGCGGATCGGCGCATGTACGAGGATAAACAGCGTTTCTACGCCCAGCAGGCCAGCGCCAGCTGAGGGCAACGCCAAGCCCATCACAGCTGAAACAGCTTCTGCCTCCCTCCGCAGGAGCTTGACGACTCATCCAACCGGCGATCGGCGCTGTCAATGCCCCCCTGCCGGTTTGGGTCAATGGATCAGCATTTCGAGAATGTGATTCGATTGCGGCTGGACGTTACCCACACGCCTTGTGACCCGCAATCAACTCGTGGCAAGCGCATACTCTACGGCCAGCCCCAATAGCGAGGCGCCCATCAAGGTGATGGACACTCGGCTACCCACAGCCCGGCCGCCCAAACCCACTGCCAAACCGGCCTTGACCAGGTTGTTGGTCATGGCCGCCAGTAAAACACCCCAGACGACGGTATTCAGGGCCAGTCCTTCACGTCCCATGCGTGCCAACGACAAGGTGATCGCGTCCACATCGGTCAAGCCAGAAATCATCGCCAGCGCATACAGGCCCTGCTCCCCCCACAGACTTCGGATCCACTCGGCCGCCAGCAGAATCCCCGCCAGCAAAGCGCCAAAACGTAACGCCGTGCCCAACTGAAACGGGTTGCTGAGCGGCAAGACGCTGCTTTGGACGGCCCGCCGCTGCCGCCACCAGAAAACGCCCGCACCCGCATAGGTCACCAGCGCCATCGCCGCCAGCGGCGGCGCCAATCGCATCAGCAACGGGGGATACAAGAGGCCGGAAACCAGCAGGATGCGCGGAAACATGGTGCCGCAGGCCACAAGAATCCCGCTTGCCAGAGTGGGGCTCCAGTCCGGGTGCGAGCGCGCCAGTCGGGCCAGATTCAAGGTTACCGCCGTCGAGGAACTCAAACCACCCAGCAGACCCGTCAGCGGAATGCCACGACCCGGGCCCAACAGCTTGACGGCAAAGTAACCGCCAAACGAAATCCCGGCAATGAGGACCACCATCCACCACAGGCGATAGGGATTGAATACCTCCCAGGGTCCATAACCCCGATCGGGCAGGACGGGCAGCAATACCACCGAGATCAGCAGCAGATTCAGCGTGGCCTGTAGTTCGCTCGCCTCCAGCCGCTGCAAACCGGCATGAAGCGTGGGCTTGAGGTTGAGCACCAGGCTGGTGGTCACCGCCCCGGCGGCGGCAAGTTCCAATTCACCAACCCCGGCCAGTGCTCCGAATCCCAGGGTCAACAGTGCCGCAATGGTGGTCGTTGCGCTGGCCGCCTCGGTTGATTCAAATCGCAGCAGATAGGCCCCACCCAGCACTGCAGCCACGGCGAGGATCATGGCAACCAGGATGCCGCCACCGAATGCTTCGCTCAACAGACTTGCCACGCCGCCGAGCAATCCGAGCAATCCGAAGGTACGCAAACCGGCGATGCGTTCTCCTTCCGCCAGGGTCCGGGATTGCCATCCCCGTTCCAGGCCGATCAGCAAACCGACCGCAAGCGCGAGCGCCAGATTTCCAAAGGCTTGTCCCTCCAATGCCATCCCCTCTTCAATGGTTTATTGCGATCCACCACGCGGGTTATCGGCTCCATGCTACCGCATGCAATTTGGACGTGCCTTTCGGATGAAGACCGCCAAAAGGCAACAGCTTTTCAGGTTGTCTGTTGTGGAGAGAAAGGGGGCCATAAGAGGGATTAAAAAATGGCCCGCCTCTGAAATGGAAGGGATTTTCACAGCTCTGCTGCCGCGCGCAGCAGATTATGGTAAACCCCCGTCAAGCTCAGGATTTCCGGGCTTTTCGGGGCGCGCTCGCGTAATGAACGGATCGCACAATCCAGCTCATACAGGGCGCGGCGCTGACCGGCTTCGCGCACCAGACTCTGCACCCACAATACCGCCACATCGCGGCGCCCACGCGTGATGGGCTGTACCGCATGGATGCTGCTCGCCGGATAGAGCACCAGATCGCCGGCATTGCCCTTCACCGTGCGCGCGCCATAGCTGTCGTCGATGGCGAGTGCGCCACCGTCGTAGTGTTCCGGTGCGTTCAAAAACAGGGTTGCCGCAAGATCGGCGCGCAGCGGCATGTCATCGAAGCGAATGGCATTGTCGACATGGGCGCCAAAGGCCATGCCGGGCAGGTAGCGGTTGATCAGGGCAGGATGGACCCGCCGTGGCAGTGCGGCGCTGACGAAATCAACCGAAGCCTCCAGCGCGGCGCCGATCAAGGCCTGGAGGGCCCGAGTCTGGGGAGCGTCGGACGGTAACTGGAGATTCTGCTTGACCGAGGCAGCCAGCATGCCGGCGGTGACGCGACCATCGCCAAACGATGCCGAATCCAATAACGCCTGCGCACGAGCCAACGCCGAGTCGTCCAGGAGTCGCGGGATGACGATCAACATCAGAGTGCCCGGATTACGAGGATGGTCCCGAGCACCGTACTGCCACCCACCAGACCGACAGCCAACAGCCGCCCCGGATGCAGTTTGGTCCACAGCAGGACGCCGCTCAGGGTCAAGGCAACCATGGCCCCGGCCAGGGTATCGGCAAACAATACCCAGCCCGCCCCAAGCCCTGCCCCGGTGTGCAGGCGGGCCAGCATGGCGAAGAAATTGGCGCGCTCGCGCGTCACCTCGGCACGCGGCTCGCCGGCCCAATAGATCACCTGCACCCGCTCCTGTGGCGTGTTGAGCATCACATTCCAGCGCTTTCCCCGCTCGGTGGCGGCTACCGGTTCGGCTGTGGGACGACGCTTCTCATCCGGAATGCGCACCTTTGCCTGCGGCAGCGCCAGCGCGCCGGGTAACCAGGCCGCCAGCGCCTGGGGACTTGCGCCCGCCGTCGACGGCACCTCGATGCGCTGGTGCGTGGGCGCATAGGCCATCAGATCAAGCTTCAGCACGGCGCGATGATTGAGCACAAACCCGGAGACGCCGAACAGCAATCCGAGCACGGCGCCCCACAGCCCAATCCAGCCATGCAGGCGCGCGATCCACGCCACCGTCGCCGGTCCCATCAGCGCTTTCCTCGTTCATCTGCCATGGAATTTTCCCGCGTAGCGGTCACAGTGGCACTTTCAGCGAGAGGATGGCCGCGCGGGGCGATCCGGGCAAGGCTGATCGAAGCTGGCCCGATTCATAATACGTTTCGTCAGTGAGGTTCTGGACATTGAGCTGGATGGCCCAGTGCGACAGCTCATAACCCAGCATCAGGTCCACACGCTCATAGCCTGGCAGTTGGGCGGTGTTGCCGTTGTCGGTATAGCGTGAGGAGACAAAATACACGCCGCCGCCCAGATTCCAGTTTGGCGCGAAAGCCCAGTCCGCCCAGACCACGCCCTGCTGGCGGGCCACATTGGGCGGCCGATTGCCTTCGATCGGAACGCCATTCTGCAATGCGTTCGAACGGGCGATCTCGGCATCCAGCCAGGCCGCACTTGCAAATGCGCTCACGGTATCCGTGATCTTGCCGCTCAACTCGACTTCCAGGCCATTGGTGATCTGCTGGCCGGCCAGAATGGTCAGACTGGGATCCGTCGGATCCGGTGTACGGGCATTGTCCTTGTCGAGTCTGAAGAGCGCTGCCGCCAGCCCCAGGCGCCCACCCAGCAACTCTTGCTTTGTCCCGAATTCATAGTTGGTCGATTCTTCGGGAGAAAGATCCGCCGTTGCCGCGCTGAGGGTGAATGTTTCCGCCGATGGGTTGAAGGACTGCCCCGCGCTCACATACCAGGATGAGAATTCACTCGGTTGCCAGATCACGCCGGCGCGTGGACTCAGGAAATGGGTATCCTCTGACAGCCGGTCCTGACTCAATCGATTAGCGAAATCTGCCTGGAAGCGATCGAAGCGCGCGCCGCCAATCAGCTTCCACCGCTCATTCAGGGCCAATTGTTCCTGCAGATACAGCGCCTGGGTCTTGGCCAGTGTGTCGCGATCCGTCGCCAGCCCCCCGTCCAGATCGTTGGCGCGACCGACACCCACGCTGGCATCGGATACCGGATCGAAGATTGCAATCGATGCAACATCCGTCGAGTTCTTGCTGCGGAAATCGTAGTCTTCCCGAGCGAGTTCAGCGCCGACCAGGAGCGTGTGCTCATGGCCAAGCCACTCGCCTGTCAGGATCAAGTCGGTCTGGTTGATGAGATTCTGTTGTCCACTGGCGCGCAATGCCTGGGTGCGTGCCACGGTCGAACCAAAACCCACATCCGTCACCTCCCCGAAGAGATGCGTGCGGTAATCGCGCTGGTAATCGCCGTAGCGGGTCGTATTGCGCAAGCGCAGATTGTCAGCCAGTCCCACATCCAGCACGGCCGTGGTCATGGCCACGTCGAATTGCTGGAAGCGATCGTCGGCAAAACCATAGAAGGTATCGCGCCCGACATCCGCTGGCCGCCCCCGGAACATCGGGACGCCATAGTCGAAGACCGAATCCTCGTGCTGGTAGAGACCCTGAAGGGTGAAGAAGCTGTCGCTGCCCAATTGCAACCGGCCCGCTGGGGCAATGGCCTTGCGCTCCAGGAAATTCTGATCGCGGAAGCTGTCGGCATCGTGGTAGAGCGCGCTCACACGCCCGGCCAGCTGGTCGTTTCCGAGATTCGCATCCACGGACAGGCGGCGCAGATCATAGCTACCGAGGCTCAGATCGGCAGAAAAATCGTCGCCCGCATGCGCTTGCTTGGAAAGCAGGTTGACAATACCGCCCGTGGTACCGCGACCGAACAACATGGAGGACGGCCCTTTGAGCACGTCCACCCCCTCCAGGAAAAACGTATCCCTGAAATACTGGCCATTGTCCTTGACGCCATCGAGATAAGTGTCCGAATTGGCGGGGAAGCCCCGCAAGGTGATCGAGTCACCCGTGCGACCGCCTTCACCGGCCGCAAGGGTCAAACCCGGCACATTGCGCAGGGCATCGCGCAAGCTGAACGCAGCCTGGGATTCGATCAGTTCTTCCGGTACCACCGTGATCGCCTGGGGAATGTCGCGTAGCGGGGTCTCGGTGCGCGTGGCGCTGCGGCTGCTTTCCGTCCGGTAACCGCTGTCGACGGCCTCGCCCTGGACTTCCACCTCCGGCAGCACGGCCGCTGATTCAGTGGCCACGGACAAGGCGGGATACAGCGCTGCCACGGCCAGCGACAAGGAGACATTCTTTCGTGATGGCGCATTGATTTTCATAAGGGTTCCCAAGCTTCCAAGTATTTCACTAACCACAGGCGCGGAGGACGCGCGGGCTGGCTACTCGGGAGGACCCTTTGGCTGGCAGAGACCGTTGATGTCCGTTAAATCATTGCTATTTGGTCAGCAGCAATTTGCCGGCGGATGTGAGCTGCAATCGATAGACTTCGCCGGCGTGGTGGATACGAAGCTCTCGCGCACCGCCAAACAGCGTTTCCGATTTCACTTCAGGCGATGGACGCACAGGCACTGGTTGGCGTGGCGGCTGGGCTTTCGTCATCCCTGGAATTCCATCAATTCCTGCGTGTGATGGGGGTACAGAGAGTGGGGAAAGTTGATCGTCATAAATGTCTGCTGGCGTGGGTCTTGAAGAACCCATCCAATGCACCATGAATCACTTTGTGACATCGTCGGAACGCCCCCCAACTTCGCTATCGCGCTTCCCGCCCCGGATCCTCGTCACCGCCACGCTCCTGCCGGCCCGTGCTTACTCGGATGCCGGCGAGAACAGACACTAAAAAACTTATCGTGCTGTGAATCAATGCCGACACCAGAGCAGGATCATAACCGGCACCGCAAGTAACGTCAACGATAGTGATTATCGTTTGTATTACTATATCTGCCGATAGGCATCAATCGCGGGCGCAAGACGATAGCCCCGATAGTCAGGTATGGATGAAAAACAGGAGGTCGGCAAGAGCCGTCATGATCCGAGCTGTTCGAGCAGCGAGGCTTGCTCACGCAAAGGAATCGCGGAACAGCATGGCCACCGCGACGGGCGAGAAATTTCGAAGGATGGGGTGGACGATGGGGCTCGAACCCACGACCGCTGGAATCACAATCCAGAG
>WOZT01000250.1:0-3655 GCA_011620145.1 Gammaproteobacteria bacterium
GTGAAGAAAAGGCATTGTGGAGCCATCCACCCGGCCCTTAGAATGCCGGGATGGGCAATTTGCGCCGATCGGCGGCGCAGCTTCAACAACGCGCCAAGGAAGACACATCATGGACGATCAGGTATCGGCGGGCACGCGGTTTCGCACGGCCGTGGCTCGCGAGCAGCCCTTGCAGGTTGCGGGAGCCATCAATGCGTATGCGGCCCTGTTGGCCGAGCGCGCGGGCTTCAAGGCGCTCTATCTTTCCGGGGCAGGCGTGGCCAACGCCGCTTTCGGCCTGCCCGATCTGGGCATGACCAGCCTGAACGATGTCTGCGAGGAAGTGCGGCGCATCACCGGCGCCACCCGCTTGCCGCTGCTGGTGGACGCCGATACGGGTTGGGGACATGCTTTCACCATTGCCCGCACCACGCGCGAGCTGATCCGCGCCGGCGCCGGCGGCATGCATCTGGAAGACCAGGTCGCCGCCAAGCGCTGCGGCCATCGCCCCGGCAAGGCCCTGGTGTCGAGCGCGGAAATGGTCGATCGCATCAAGGCGGCGGTGGATGGCCGCACCGATCCCGATTTCGTCATCATGGCGCGTACCGACGCCCACGCCTCGGAGGGTGCGGAGGCGGCGATTGCGCGCGCCCGTGCCTACGTGGAGGCCGGCGCCGACATGATTTTCGCCGAGGCGCTGCACACGCTGGCCGAATACCGCGCGTTCACCCAGGTGATTCAGGTGCCGGTGTTGGCCAACATCACCGAATTCGGCAAGACGCCGCTGTTCACTGTTGATGAATTGCGTGCGGCTGGGGTGGGTCTGGTGCTCTATCCCTTGTCCGCATTCCGCGCCATGAGCGCTGCGGCCCTGGAGGTCTATACCGCCATTCGACAGCACGGCAGCCAGGAGACGGTGCTGCCGCGCATGCAGACCCGCGCGGAACTCTATGAGGTGCTCGGCTATCACGACTATGAGCGCAAGCTCGATACGCTGTTCGGTCAGGCGGCGGACTAGGGCTTTGCAGTTCCCCCCGCGCGGCTGAGATCCGTGTCGGTGAATTCCAAAAAACCATCAAAATCCAGGATCTTGTTTCAAGGAGTGCTTCATGGAAGAAAAGAAACAACTCGGCGGCGCAGGACTGCGCGGCCAGGTGGCGGGAGAAACCCGGCTGTGTACCGTCGGCAAGGAAGGCGCCGGCCTGACCTATTGCGGCTACGACGTGCGCGATCTGGCGGCCCAGGCCCGCTTCGAGGAAGTGGCCTACATGCTGTTGCATGGCGGGGAACTGCCAACGCGCAATGAACTGGCCGCCTATCAGGCCAAGCTCAAGGGGCTGCGCGGCTTGCCGCAGGCCTTGCGCGAGGTGCTCGAACGCATCCCGGCCAGCGCCCACCCCATGGACGTGATGCGCACCGGCTGCTCCATGCTTGGCAACCTGGAAACCGAGGCGGATTTCTCCCAGCAGCATGATGTGGCCGATCGCTTGCTGGCGGCCTTCCCGTCCATCATCGCCTACTGGTGGCGTTACGCCCAGGATGGCGCGCGCATCGAGACCGAGACCGACGCCGATTCCATCGGCGCCCACTTCCTTGAGCTGCTGCATGGCCAGCGCCCCAGCGCGCTGCACGAGCAGGTGATGAACGTCTCGCTGATCCTGTATGCCGAGCATGAATTCAACGCCTCGACCTTCACCGCCCGGGTGTGCGCCTCGACGCTTTCCGACATGCATTCCTGCATCACCGGCGCCATCGGTTCGTTGCGTGGCCCATTGCACGGCGGCGCCAACGAGGCCGCCATGGCCATGCTGGAACGCTGGCAGACGCCCGATGAGGCCGAGCAGGCGATTCTGGGCATGCTGGCGCGCAAGGACAAGATCATGGGCTTCGGCCACGCCATCTACCGCACCTCCGATCCGCGCAACGAGGTCATCAAGGCCTGGTCGCGGCGGCTTGCCGACGAGGTGGACGATACCGTGCTGTATCCGGTGTCCAAGCGGGTGGACGAGGTGATGTGGCGAGAGAAGAAGCTGTTCCCCAATGCCGACTTCTACCACGCTTCGGCCTATCACTTCATGGGGATTCCCACGCCCCTGTTCACGCCGATCTTCGTGATGTCCCGTCTCACCGGCTGGGCGGCACACGTCATGGAACAGCGCGCCAACAACCGCATCATCCGCCCCAGCGCCGATTACGTCGGGCCGCAACTGCGTTCCTACGTTCCCATCGCGCAGCGCGGCTGAACCCGGACATCTACCCCAGGCGGGCGGTGGGCAGGGACCCGCCGCCCGCGTGATTTTCCCTTATATCTCCTGAAAAAGGATTTTTTCATGGCTCACGACATCCGCTCCGCCAAGCGCCCCAAGCCGGACCCGATCCTGGTCGACATGGCCGACTACGTTCTCGACGCCAAGGTCGAGAAAAGCAAGGAAGCCATGCAGACGGCTCGCTACTGCCTGATGGACACCCTGGGCTGCGGCTTGCTGGCGCTGTCCTTCCCCGCCTGCACCAAGCTGATGGGACCACTGGTGCCGGGCGCGGTCATGCCGGGTGGGGCGCGGGTGCCGGGGACGTCCTATGAACTCGATCCGGTGCAGGCGGCCTTCAACATCGGCTGCATGATTCGCTGGCTGGACTACAACGACACCTGGCTGGCCGCCGAATGGGGCCATCCGTCGGATAACCTGGGCGGCATCCTGGCGCTTGCCGATTACCTGAGCCGGCGCAACATGGCCCAGGGCAAGGCGCCGCTGCTGATGCGCGATGTGCTCATCGCCATGATCAAGGCGCACGAGATCCAGGGCGTCACCGCCATCGACAACAGCTTCAACCGCGTGGGCCTGGATCACGTCATGCTGGTGCGCATCGCCACCACCGCCGTGGCCGCACAGATGCTGGGGCTGGAGCGCGAGGAGGTCATCAACGCCATCTCCCACGCCTGGATCGACGGCTCGGCCCTGCGCACCTATCGCCACGCGCCCAACACCGGTTCGCGCAAGAGCTGGGCGGCCGGCGATGCCACCGCCCGCGGCGTGCGGCTGGCCTTCATGGCTGCCACCGGCGAGATGGGCTATCCCTCCGCGCTCACCGCCAAGACCTGGGGCTTCCAGGATGTGTTGTTCAAGGGCAATCCGCTGAGCTACAGCCAGTCCTTTGGCAGCTATGTGATGGAAAACGTGCTGTTCAAGATCTCCTTCCCGGCCGAGTTCCATGCCCAGACGGCGGTGGAGGCAGCCATGCAGCTGCATCCCCAGGTGCGCGACAAGCTCGATCGCATCGAGCGCATCGTGATCCAGACCCAGGAAGCCGGGGTGCGCATCATCGACAAGACGGGGCCCTTGGACAATCCGGCCGATCGCGACCACTGCATCCAGTACATGGTGGCGGTGCCCATGATCTTTGGCCGCCTGACCGCCGCCGATTACGACGACGCCGTGGCCAAGGACCCGCGGATCGACGCGCTGCGCAAGAAAATGGACGTGGTGGAGAACACCCAGTTCAGCAAGGATTACCTCGATCCGGAGAAGCGCTCGATCGGCAATGCGGTGCAGGTGTTCTTCAATGACGGCACCAAAACCGACAATGTGGTGGTGGAATATCCCATCGGCCATCGCCGTCGCCGCAAGGAAGGCATCCCGGTGCTGGTGGAGAAATTCGAGCGCAATCTGGCCACCCG
>WOZT01000250.1:3755-7099 GCA_011620145.1 Gammaproteobacteria bacterium
GATACGTGCGCATGTATTCCATCCCCTGTGAGTTGCCGGGTCCGTGACCGTTGCCCCGGCCTCATGGCGGGGATCTGGTGTATTAGTCGGCTCGACAGGGGCGGGCTTGAATGCCGCGTGGGGATGCGCGCTCAGAACAGGTCCTGGGGGTCCACGTCGAGGGACCAGCGCACCTGCCGGCTTTCTGGCAACGTGCCGAGTTGTGGCATCAGGCGATCCAGGTAGGCGTGCAGCGGGACGGGCGAGGGGGCGATCAACAACAGTTGGGCACGATGGGCGCCGGCCCGGCGCGCCATGGGAGCGGGAACCGGGCCAAGCACCTGCAGTTCGGAGGGTGGCGCCAGCAGTGTGGGGAGCCGAGCCAGGAAATCCATCGCCCGTTGAAGCTCGGGCGCTTGCGCGCGGAGCAGGGCCAGACGGGTAAATGGGGGCCAATGCGCCTGTTGGCGTTCCGCCAGCAGGGTGCGGGCAAAGGCGGGATAGCCTTCGGTGAGCAGCTGGCGCAGCCAGGGGTGATCGGGGCGGTGGGTCTGGATCAAGGTGGTGCCCGCGCGCAGTTCCCGCCCCGCCCGACCGGCGACCTGCACCACCAGTTGGCCCGTGCGTTCGCTGGCGCGGAAATCGGGACTGTACAGGCCCTGATCCACGTCCAGAATGGCGACCAGGGCGAGATGGGGCAAATGATGGCCCTTGGCCAGCATCTGGGTGCCGATCAGCAGATTCACCTCGCCCCGAATGGCGGCGTCAAGCATGCGCTCCAAGCTGCCCTGGCGGCGGGTGCTGTCACGGTCGATACGCGCCACGCGGGCATGGGGGAAGTGAGCGCGCAGGGCCTCTTCCACGCGGACGGTGCCCATGCCCATGAAATCCAGCGCTGGATGGGCGCAGTCGGGACAGTGAGCGGGGCTGGTGCGACGGAATCCGCAGTGATGGCAAATCAACAGGTCGCGCTTGCCGGCTTCCCGATGCAGGGTCATGCGCGCATCGCAATGGGGGCAGCCGGCGATCCAGCCACAGGCGCGGCAGCGCAGCATCGGCGCGTATCCCCGGCGGTTCTGGAACAGCATCGCCTGGCCGCCCTGGGCCAGTTCCCGCTCGATGGCCTGCAGCAATGCGGGAGACAGGCCGTCGGGCGCGCCATGGGGACGCATGTCGATCAGTTGAATGCGGGGTTCCTGGGCGCTGCCGGCCCGCAGCGGCAGCCTGAGCAGGCGGTAGTCACCCCGCTCCGTGCGGTGGAAGGATTCCAGGGAGGGGGTTGCCGAGCCCAGCACGATGGGTAGCGCGTGCTGGCGTGCGCGCCACAGGGCGAGATCGCGGGCGGAGTAGCGCAGGCCGTCATCCTGTTTGTAGGCCGCATCGTGCTCCTCATCCACCACGATCAGGCCAAGCTCGGGCAGCGGTGTGAAGATGGCGGAACGGGTGCCGAGGACGATGCGTGCGCTGCCGCTGCGCGCCGCCAGCCAGCCGTTAAGGCGCTGGCGCTCGGTCATTCCCGAGTGGAGCAGGGCCATGGACGCGCTGAAACGCGCCTGGAGGCGTTGGCGAAGCTGCGGAATCAACCCGATCTCGGGGGTGAGGATCAGGACCTGCCGGCCAGCCTGCAGCACGGTTTCCATGGCTTGCAGATAGACCTCGGTCTTGCCGCTGCCCGTCACCCCCTCCAGGACGGTGGGGGCATAGCCATGCGCCGCCCGTAACGCGTCCACGGCGGCCTGCTGGTCTGGATTCAGGGGGTGGGGAGATTGGCCAAAGACCGGATCGATCAGCGGCGCCACGGGCGCCGGCATGGCATGGACCCAGCCCCGGTCGCAGGCACGACGCAGCACGTCGCGACTGCCGGGCAGGGCGGTTTCCAGTTGGGCAGCGGACATCCCCAGGGGGTGGGCGTCGAACAGCGCCAGCAGCGCCTGCAAGCGGTGCCCTCGCAGGGCATTGCGATCAAGCGCGCGGCCCGCCGCTGACAGGCCCCAATGGGGCATTTGGGGCATCTCGGCAGGGCTTCCCTCACGCAGCAGGGTCGGCAAGGCGGTTGCCAGCACCCGGCCCAGTGGATGATGGTAGTAATGGGCGGTCCAGTGGACCAGCGCCAGGCTTGCGGGATCGAGGAGCGGATCGGTATCCAGCACCATCTGGCAGGGGCGCAGCTGATGGGGCGCGAGCGTGGAATGTGCGGCTGCGCCGGCGACCCAGCCCACCACGGATCGCTTGCCCAGCGGGATCCGCACACGACGGTTCAGGGGCGCGGGGCCGTCCCAGCCCTCGGGTGGCGCATAGTCCAGAATGCGATCCACGCCAGTGAACAGGGCGATCTGCCAGATGGGCTCAGCAGGGAAGGACAGAGTAGGCGGGGCGCCGAGATTTTGACGGAGTGTCAATTATCCACACCAACTGTGGATAAGTTTGTGGGTAAACCGGCGACAACTCGGTCAACTCGCTGTTCTTGCAGGTCTTGCATGGGTATGGCGAGAAAGTGACCGATTGATGACTGTTTATTTTTCAATGACATGGGAGGTTATCCAGAGACTTGTTTCAACAAATCGATTTAGTGATCAGATCATCATGTGAAAAACAGATATGTGCATAAGTCAAGCAGCCGAGACACAGCGTCTCATAAAAAAGGCCGGGTTTCCCGGCCTTTTTCGAATTGAGCGGAATGCTTACTGTTCCTTGATCATGGCGATCAGTTGGGCCGCCATTTCCTGCCCATCGCCGTAAAGCATGCGGGTATTGTCCAGTGTAAACAACGCATTTTCGATACCGGAGAAGCCGGTGCCCTTGCCGCGCTTGATCACCAGCACGTTCTTGGCCTGATCCACATTGAGGATGGGCATGCCATAGATCGGGCTTTCCGGGTTGGTCCGCGCCATGGGATTGACGACGTCGTTGGCGCCGATGACGAGCGCCGCATCCGCGCTGGGAAACTCCGAGTTGATCTCCTCCAGGTCATAGATGATGTCGTAGGGCACGCCCGCCTCGGCCAGCAGGACGTTCATGTGACCGGGCATGCGGCCGGCCACCGGGTGGATGGCAAACTTCACCGTCACGCCCCGCGCGATCAGCAACTGACACAGCTCCCAGACCTTGTGCTGGGCCTGGGCGACCGCCATGCCGTAGCCGGGAACGATGATGACCTTGTTGGCGTAGGCCATCAGCACGGCCGCATCGGAAGGTTCGATCGGCTTGAGGCTGCCACCACTTTCCGTGGGGCCGGCGGCCTCGCCCGCGCCGCCAAAATTGCTGAACAGGACATTGCTGATCGGCCGGTTCATGGCCCTGGCCATGAGCTGGGTGAGCAGCGTACCCGCAGCGCCCACCACCGTGCCGGCGATGATCATGGCCGC
>WOZT01000208.1 GCA_011620145.1 Gammaproteobacteria bacterium
GCACGGTGTTGGTGACCAGCATGACCTGGCCGTTGCCCAGATGAGGCGTCCACAGGGCGGGCTCGGCGAGCAGCCCGGAACCGATGTGGATGGGGTAGCTGCGGGGACCCAGATCGACGGTGACGGTTTGCATGGCGGCTCGTTGCGGTGGGGGGTTCAGGCGGTTTCGGCGCTCGCCGTGGGCTCGGCGGGCGGGCGCAGGCGCTCGGCCAGTCGACTGGCCACATGGCGCGGTTGTTGACCGTCCGTGTCCACCACCCAGTCGGCGATTTCCCGATACAGCGGATCGCGCACGGCGAGCAGGGCGTGCAGCCGGGCTTCCCGATCCGGGGTTTTCAGCAGGGGACGATGGTGGCTGTGGCGGGTGCGGCGCAATTGTTCGGGCACGGAAGTGGCGAGATAGATCACCAGCCCGCGCTCCTGCAGGGCTTGGCGGTTTTCGGCGAGCAGGATGGCCCCGCCGCCGGTGGCCAGCACCATGCGTGGCATCCTGGTGAGATCTGCGACCACGGCCGCTTCCCGGCGCCGGAAACCGGCTTCGCCTTCGCGCTCGAAGATGTAGGCAATGTCGACGCCGGTGCGGGCCTCGACTTCATGATCAGTGTCGACGAAGTGGTAGCCCAGCAGGTGCGCGAGGCGTTGACCCACGGTGGTCTTGCCCGCTCCCATGGGCCCAATGAGAAAGATGCGCTCGGGCAAACCGTCCATGGGCGCCAGTATACCGGGGCGATGGGAGGGCGGCAGCCTTGCCCCGTCGCCCCGACGGCTTCAGGGTGTCAAGGCAAGGCCTTCATGCACAATCTTGGGGGTGATGAAGATCAGCAATTCACGTTTGGTGCTCGACTTGCTTTTTTCCCGGAACAGCGCACCGAGGAACGGGATGTCGCCCAGCAAGGGAACCTTGGTGACGCTGTTGTTGCTTTCCTCCTCGTACACGCCGCCCAGGACGATGGTTTCGCCATTGCTGACCAGCACCTGGGTGTTGAGTTCGCGCTTGTCGATGCTGGGGATGGATCCCCCTGTGCCGTTGGGCACCAATTTACCCACGTTGTCTCGAGTCACCTTCAGATCCATGATCACCCGGTTGTCGGGTGTGATCTGAGGCGTGACCTCCAAGGATAGTACGGCCTCCTTGAAGGAGATCGTGGGAGCGGTGGTCGTGCCGCCATTGGTTTGATACGGAATCTCCACGCCTTGGCGGATGGAGGCGGTTTTCTGGTTGGCGGTGAGTACCCGCGGGTTGGACAGGATTTCGCCTTTACCTTCTGCCTGCAAGGCAGAGAGCTCCAAGTCCACTAGGAAATCCCGGCCCAGGACGGCCAGCGCGATGGAGGCGGGTATGCCTGAGGCCGGGACGGCAGGGAGGTTGACATTGAGGCGCTGCGGATAACCGGCTGTACCTGTAGGTATCTTCGTCGGGAATACGGTGCCATTCGTGGCACTGCTGTCCAGCGAGGCAGCGACACTGGTGTCGGTGGAGCCCATTGTGCCACTCGTCACATTCAGCCCGCGTTGCTTATCGAAGGAATCGACGCCCGAGAAGCCAAAACGGGCACCCAGGTCGCGACTGAAGTCGTCGCTGGCCACCACGATGCGCGCCTCGATCAGCACCTGAGCTACGGCCACATCAAGCTTGGTCACCAGCGCCCGGATGTCGGCGAGGCGACTGCCGGTTTCCATCACCAGCAGGGTGTTGGTGCGTTCGTCCACCGAGACCTGGCCTTGTGGAGACAATAGGTTGCGCCCCTCGCTCTTGAGCAGGGCGGCCAGATCCTTGGCCTTGGCGTAATTGATCTGGATAAATTCCGAGCGCATCGGCGCGGCCTGTTCGGTCTTGCGTTGCTGGTCCTGGAAGGCGGCGATTTCGGTCGCCGGCGCGACCATCAGCGTGTCACCGACTTCGCGCAGGGCCAGGCCCCGGCTTTGCATGATGATCTCCAGCGCCTGATCCCAAGGCACATTCTGCAGGCGCAGGGCGAGGGTGCCGCCGATGCTGTCGGAGAGGACGATGTTCTTGCCGGAAACATCGGCCAGGATTTGGAGCAACGCGCGGGTTTCCACATTCTGGAAATTGAGGGTTACCGGTTGTCCCCCGCCAAAGCGGCCCATTGCACTGCCCGGCTGATCCCGACGGGCGGGTGGGCGGAACGCCACGGTGAGGACTCCGTCGGTCTGATAGGCCATCGCTTCGGCATCCGGCGCAGCGCGGATGGTCAGCACCGCATCGGCGCCCACCTGGCGGGCCTCGATGGTGTGGACCGGGGTGGCGAAGTCTTTCACATCCATGCGTTGGCGCAGGGATTCCGGCAATTGTGCCCGGCTCAGCGTGACCACGGTGTCTTCACCGCGCTGGGTCATGTCCATGCCGGTCTTGGGATCATTCAACTGGATCACGAGCCGGCCTTCCCCTTGTTCACCGCGGCGGAAATCCAGACTTTGAATGCCGTGGCCTGTCGCGGCGACTGCGGATCCCCCCTGTTGTGGCGCAGCAAGGGCGGCGGGAATGACATGGTTATCCAGGGTGACCAGGATGCGGTTGCCATCCACCTTGAGCTGGTATTGCGGCAAGTCGGTCAGTTCGATGACGACACGGGTGCGCCCGCCTGCTTCGACCACCTGCACCGCTTGCGTCAGGCCGACGCCCACGGGATGGGTGCGTTGGGCGGTGTGATTGACCACTTGGGGCAGGTCCAGCGCGATGCGACTGGGTACGCGGGTTGTGAAAACCCCTGGTTGCGGCGCAGGGCCTGACAGGGTCAGGGTAATTTCCAGTTGATCCGCGCCGCGACGGCTGGATTCAACGCGCTCCAGTGCCAGTTCAGCGCGTGCGGGCGTGGCCAGTGCGGCCCACAGCAGGCAGAAGAGCAGAATCTCCAGCCAACGAGTCATTGATACATGGGCTTTCATGGTCATGGTCTCCGGGGCCCTTGCGCAGGGCGTATTGACTGCCATTCAGGCAGGGTCCGATTTTTATTCGCTCTGGGCGATCCAGGCGTCCCGTTGCATCCAGCCGCCCAGACCATCCGGGACGATTTCCTTCAGGTCCACTTTCCGCTCGGAAATGGCGGTCACCCGTCCCCCATTGCGGCCCATGTGCTGCCCCACAGCCACTCGATGGACGATGCCGTCGGCGGATCGCACCAGAGCCCAGCGTTTGTCCCCATAGCCGAGTACGCCCAACAGGTTGAGCGCGTCCAGGGGGAAGGCTTCAAGTGGTTCTCGGGGGCGCTGCAGATCCGGTGCAAGGCCGTTGTTGGGCGTGAGGCGCGCGATCTCCGCTTCGGCGTTGTCGAAGGGACTGCGGCGATCAGCTCCTGCATAGGCAAATCGTTCGTAGGGACGCATCTGGGGAACCATCTCGATGTCAGTGGATTTGCGGGCCTTGACCTCGGCGAAGTAGCTATCCAGATCCGAGTTGTCGCCGCTACAGCCAACCAAAATGGTCGCCAGTGCTAAACCAATCCACCGGTTGGACAGGCGGATGCGGGTGTGGCACGCGACGCTCGGCGCCGGGGTTCTGAGGGAATTCATCGTGCGGCTCCCGATTTGGCGCCAGCGGCGGGTCCTGGGCTTTGGGGTTCTTCCAGGTAGCGATAGGTCATGGCGGTTGCATCCATGACCAACTGATCCGGTCCGGTTTTGGCACTCCCCAGGCTGATGTTGCTAAGGGTGACGATGCGCGGCAGGGCTGCCAGTCCGCTGGCGAAATTGCCCATCTGGTGGTAGCTCCCAGTCAGCCGAATATGGATGGGCGCTTCGGCATAGAATTCCATGGGCCGCTCCACCTCGGGCTTGAAGACCTGTTCTTCCAGGCCCGCGCCGACCCGCGTTTGGGAAATGTCCTGCAGCAGGTTGGCCATTTCCGTCTGGCTGGGGAGTTGCCGCAGCATGGTGGCGAAGCGCTCCTGCATCTCCCGCAACTGGATTTTGTAGGCGTCGAGATTGGCGACCTGACGCTGCTTGGCTTCAAAGCTCAGGCGCAATTCGGGTTCGCGATTCTGGGCTGCTTGCAGCGTGGTGATCTGTGGCTGAATCTGGAACCAGTAACCCAGCACCGCCAGCAGCACCATCAGGACAATCAAGGCTAGGTTGCGAATCGAGTGAGGCCAGCTTCCTGGATTGTTCCGATCGATTTTGCGCAGCTCGGTCAACAGGGCGGGAAAGTCGAGTTTCATGACTTGATCTCCGCTTCTGTGCCGGGGCGGGTGAGTTGCACACGCAAGGAAAATTGGGCAAAACGGCCGTTCTTTCCCTCCTTGGTCTCAATGACCACCAACTGGGGATCCTGAAACCAGGGTGATGCGTCGAGATTTTTCATGTAGCTGGAAACCCGCGCATTGGACTGCGCCTGGCCTTCCAGAGTGATCTGGTTGGCTTCTTGGCGCATGGTGATGAGCGTGACCCCATTGGGCAGAGTGCGGATCAATTCATCGAACAGATGAACACTCGTGGTGCGCTGATCTTGCAGTTGTTCGATGACCCGCATCCGTTCAATCAGGTTTTGCCGGGTTTTCTGCAAATCCCGAATTTCAGCGATCTGGACGTCCAGCGTTTTGTTTTCTTGCTCAATCCGGGTGTTGCGGGCGTTTTGCCGATCAATGTGCGTCTGCACATAGGAACTCGCCAGAAAGACTCCGCCCGCAGCCACAATCGCCGCGCCAACGAGGCTGATCAGAAATTGGCGCTGTTGATCCTTGCGCTGCTGTTCCCGCCAGGGGAGGAGATTGATGTGGTGGGTCATCAGTCAAAACTCCGCATTGCCAGTCCGCAGGCCATCATGAGAGCGGGCGCATCGAGCTTGAGTTGCCTGGGGCGCGCGCGGGGCAGGATTTTCATGCGTGCGAAGGGATCTGCAATCCGGGTGGCGACTTCCATCTGCTCTTCCACGGCCTGATCCAGGCCTGGAATGCTGGCGCACCCCCCTGCCAGGACGATCTGGCCAATCTTCTCAATGCGGCTGCTGGAGGAGAAAAAAAACTGCAGGGCGCGTTCCACATGGCTGATCACGTCCTGCATGAAGGGCTTGAGCACTTCTTCCCCGTAGCTATCCGGCAGCCCGCCACGCCGCTTGGCTTTGCCAGCTTCCTCATAGGACAGGCCGTAATGGGCCATGATTTCCTCGGTCAACTGCTTGCCACCGAAGGCCTGATCGCGGCTGTAAACGATGTTGCCGCCCTGCATGATGTTGAGGGTGGTGGTGGTGGCGCCGATGTCGATCACGGCCACACCCTGATCCGGATTCTTGAGGCTGAATTGCGCACCAATCAGAATACAGGCGTTTTCCAGGGCATTGGACTCAATATCGACAATTCTGCAGGCCAGACCACCGAGGTGGACTGCAGCCACGCGATTTTCAATGGTTTCGCTGCGGCAGGCGGCCAGCAGCACTTCGACGGCATGATCTTCCTCTGCGGAAGGACCGATGACCTCGAAATCCATGCCCACTTCTTCCAGGGGATAGGGAATGTACTGGTCGGCTTCAACGCGAATTTGTTGTTCCAGCTCGCGTTCCGACAGTTCCGCCGGCATGGTGATGATTTTTGAAATCACCGTGGCCCCACCCACTGCAATCACGGCTTCGCGCGTGCGGGTGCCAGATTGCTTGACCGCCTTGCGAATGGCCTGTCCTACCGCCTCTGGGTCGGCCACCTGTTTTTCCGTCACTGAGTCGGGTGACAGGCCGACAGCCGCATAGCTCACCACTTGAGGCTGCTGGAGATCTCCACCCAGCTCGATCAATTTGACGGCAGTGGAGCTGATGTCCAACCCCAACAGGGGCTTGATGCGGCGCTTGAACAACACGTTTTCCCTTCCTCAGCCCGAGCTGCAATGAATCTTTGGGTACAAATGCCGTTTCCTGAGTGGAAAGCGCAGATCTGTCCGATTTGCTTGGGTCGTCGTTGCTTCAGATCGGCCGCTGGGGCGGCAACTTGATGAACGACGACTTGGCAGGCTCGGCGACGGGCCGCGTATAATGCCCCCGGCGATCTGCCCGCTGGTTTTATCGGCTGTGTGAACCATGCCTTTATGGATCAGGCTTTTTGGCTGGTTGGCGGGGACTGTGCTGGCTGCGGTGACGGTTCTGGTTGCTGCCGTTGTGGTGTTTTATCTGCATCTCGAGCCCCAGCTTCCCCCCGTCCAGGCCCTGCGCGATTTTCAGTTCGAAGTTCCCCTGCGCATCTACACCCAGGATCGGGTGCTGATGGGCGAATTCGGGGATCAGCGCCGGGAACCGATTACTTTCGACCAATTCCCACCGCTGCTTATCAAGGCAGTTCTGGCTGCCGAAGACGACCGTTTCTTCGAACATTCCGGCGTGGACTACCGAGGGGTGCTGCGCGCTGTGGCGCGTCTGGTCCTGACGGGTGAAAAAGAGCAGGGCGGCAGCACGATCACCATGCAGGTGGCGCGTAATTTCTTCCTGAGCCCGGAAAAAACCTACCAGCGCAAATTCAAGGAAATCCTGCTGGCGTTTCGGATCGAGCGCGAGCTGGGCAAGGAAGACATCCTCGCCCTGTATCTCAACAAGATTTATCTCGGCCAGCGTGCCTACGGCATGGAAGCCGCCTCGCGCGTCTATTACGGCAAGAGCGTGTGGGATCTGTCGCTGCCGGAATGGGCGACCCTGGCGGGTCTGCCCAAGTCCCCTTCGAAAATCAACCCCATCGTCAATCCTGCTGCTGCCCTGGCACGCCGGGACTATGTGCTGCGTCGCATGCATCATTTGGGCGCGATTACGGCGGAACAACTGGAGGCAGGCTTGTCTGCGCCGAATACCGCGACGCTGCATGGACCCGCGATCGGCCTGAACGCGCCTTATCTCGCCGAAATGGTGCGTCAGGATCTGCAGGCGCGTCTGGGTAATGACATCTATCGTGCGGGCCTGACGGTCTACACCACCATCGACAGCCATTTGCAGCAGGCGGCCGAGGTGTCACTGCGCCAGGGCCTGCTGGATTATGACCAGCGCCATGGCTATCGCGGTCCGGAAGCCCGTTGGCCGATGGGGCAGACCAACGAGAATCTGACGCGACGTCTGAGCGAAATTCCACTGGTGGGCGGACTGCAACCGGCCGTGGTG
>WOZT01000033.1 GCA_011620145.1 Gammaproteobacteria bacterium
GAGGGTGTAAATGCCGGCCATGATGGCCCTCTGGGGAACAGCGAGGGGGCCAGTACGCTACCGGAATTTTGCTCAGGACGCAATCAATTAGGATTGATTCTGGGCAGCATCCAGACCCGGGCCGGTTGAATGTCCTACAAAAAAAAAGCACCCCGCCGGAGGCGGGGTGCTTGGGTTCGGAACACGGGCTTCCGTTAAGGCCGGGGCGAACTTAGAAGTCCATGCCGCCCATGCCACCCATACCGCCCATGTCGGGCATGCCACCACCGTGGCCGCCGTCCTTCTCGTCCTTGGGCTCTTCGGCAATCATGCACTCGGTGGTCAGCATCAGGCCGGCCACGGAGGCCGCGTTCTGCAACGCGGAACGGGTCACCTTGGCAGGATCCAGGATGCCCATCTCGATCATGTCGGCATATTCGCCGGTGGCGGCGTTGTAGCCATAGTTGCCGCTGCTTTCGGCAACCTTGTTCAGCACCACCGAACCGTCTTCACCGGCATTGCCGACGATCTGGCGCAGGGGTTCTTCCATGGCGCGCAGGGTGATGGTGATGCCCACGTCCTGGTCATGATTGGCGCCCGTGATACCCTTGATGGCCTGCTTGGCGCGAATCAGGGCGACACCGCCGCCGGGCACCACGCCTTCTTCCACCGCCGCACGGGTGGCGTGCAGGGCGTCTTCAACGCGGGCCTTCTTTTCCTTCATTTCCATTTCGGTGGCAGCGCCCACCTTGATCACGGCCACGCCGCCAGCCAGCTTGGCCATGCGTTCCTGCAGCTTTTCCTTGTCGTAATCGGAGCTGGCTTCCTCGATCTGGCGGCGCAGCTGCTCGATGCGCGCTTCGATGTCCTGCTTGCGGCCGGCGCCATCGACGATGGTGGTGTTTTCCTTGTCGATCTGGACCTTCTTGGCATAACCCAGATCTTCCAGGGTGGCCTTCTCCAGGGTCAGGCCGAGCTCCTCGGAAATCACCTGGCCGCCGGTCAGCACAGCCATATCCTGCAGCATGGCCTTGCGGCGATCACCGAAGCCGGGGGCCTTGACGGCGCAGACCTTGACGATACCGCGGATGGTGTTGACCACCAGGGTTGCCAAGGCTTCACCTTCCACATCCTCGGCCACGATCAGCAGGGGCTTGCCGGACTTGGCCACGGCTTCCAGCACCGGCAGCATTTCGCGGATGTTGGAGATCTTCTTGTCGTAGAGCAGGATGTAAGGGGCTTCCAGCTCACAGGACATGCTCTGCTGGTTGTTGATGAAATAGGGCGACAGGTAGCCGCGATCGAACTGCATGCCCTCGACCACGTCCAGCTCGTTGTCCAGGCTGGAACCTTCCTCGACCGTGATCACGCCTTCCTTGCCGACCTTTTCCATCGCCTTGGCGATCAGGTCGCCGATGACGGTGTCGGAGTTGGCGGAAATGGAGCCGACCTGGGCAATGGCCTTCTGGTCGTTGCAGGGCTTGGAGAGCTTCTTGATCTCTTCAACCGCAGCGCTCACGGCCTTGTCGATGCCGCGCTTCAGGTCCATCGGGTTCATGCCGGCGGCCACGGCCTTCATGCCTTCACGCAGCAGGGCCTGGGTCAGCACGGTGGCGGTGGTGGTGCCATCACCGGCCACGTCGGAGGTCTTGGAAGCGACTTCCTTGACCATCTGCACGCCCATGTTCTCAAAGCGATCCTTGAGCTCGATTTCCTTGGCGACGGACACGCCATCCTTGGTCACGGTGGGGGCGCCGAAGCTCTTTTCCAGAACGACATTGCGGCCCTTGGGACCCAGGGTGACCTTGACGGCGTTGGCCAGCACGTTCACGCCACGCAGCATGCGGGCACGGGCGTCTTCACCGAATTTCAGTTGCTTAGCAGCCATTGGGAATAACCTCCAAAATTGTAAAAATCAGCCGGAATGAATGGCTTAGTTCAGGATCGCCATGATGTCGTCTTCGCGCATCACCAGCAGTTCCTGGCCGTCCAGCTTGACTTCGGTACCGGAATACTTGGCGAACAGCACCTTGTCGCCGATCTTGACGCTCAGGGCGCGCACTTCGCCGCTGTCCAGCAGCTTGCCGGTGCCGATGGCAACGACTTCGCCCTTGGCGGGTTTTTCCGTTGCGGAGTCGGGAATCACGATTCCGCCGGGGGAGGTCCGTTCTTCTTCAAGGCGCTTGACGACCACACGATCATGCAAAGGACGAATATTCACTTGAGGATCTCCTCGTCAGGTTGAACGCCGGATGGCGTGTTAAGGCGTTGAGTGCAAACTCGGGTTGTTAGCACTCACCAGATTCGAGTGCCAATAATAGCCTCAGTTACCGGTGAGTCAAGCTTCTTGACCGCAGCGGCACGCGGTAATGACCGCCTTGCTTGCCGGGATCGGCAACGGGCGCAGCTCGTCGGGGCAGCGCGGTTTCAGGCAGCGCCGCTCCTGTGCGACCCTTGTGCCCCGAGCTTTCCAAAAGCTGACCCCGGACAAGGAATGACCATGTCCACCGATCGCCGCATGCCGCCGACTGACGTCGCACCCACACCGGAACTCGTCGGCGCACTGGAACAGCCGTGGCACGCCTTGCCGCCCGAGGCCGCGCTGCAGCAACTCCATACGTCCGAACACGGCCTGACCCCAGAGGAAGCAGCGCGGCGCCTGGATCAGTGGGGTCTCAACCAGCTTTCGCCCGTGCCGCCCACACCGGCATGGCGGCGGTTTCTGCGTCAATTCGACAACCTGTTGATCTATGTGCTGATTGCTAGCGCGATCGTGACCGCTGCACTGGGGCACGGCGTGGATACCGGGGTGATCCTGTTGGTGGTGCTGGCCAACGGCCTGATCGGCTTCCTTCAGGAAGGCAAGGCGGAACAGGCCCTGGCCGCCATCCGGGCGATGATCGCGCCGCAGGCCACCGTACTGCGGGACGGACACCGCCAAACCATCGAAGCGGCCCGTATCGTGCCGGGGGATCTGGTCCTGCTGGAGGCGGGAGATCGGGTTCCGGCCGACCTGCGGTTGTTGCGGGTCAATCGCCTGCGCATCGATGAGGCAATCCTGACCGGTGAATCGGTGCCGGTCGACAAGCAAATCGAGGCGGTCGCGCCCGCTGCGGCGGCGGCGGACCAGTTGGATATGGCTTTCTCCGGAACCCTGGTGGTGGCGGGGATGGGCGTGGGAATCGCCATTGCCACGGGCCGTCGCACCCAGATCGGTCACATCAGCACCCTGCTGCAACAGGTCGAGAATCTGGAAACGCCGCTGCTGCGACAGATGAACCAGTTGGGACGGCAACTCACCTGGGTCATCCTGGCCGTTTCCATGGCGATCTTCGGCGTGGCCCTGCTGCGTGGCATGCCCTGGGACGAGGCGTTCATGGTGGTCGTCGGGCTGGCGGTGGCCGCCATTCCGGAGGGCTTGCCGGCCGTGATGTCCATTGCGCTGGCCATTGGCGTGCGGCGCATGGCGGCGCGGCAGGCCATCGTGCGGCGCATGCCGGCAGTGGAAACCCTGGGCGCGGTCAGCGTCATCTGTACGGACAAGACCGGCACCCTGACCCGCAATGAAATGATGGTGGCCCATGTCGTGACCACCGGCAGGGAAATCAGCGTCGGCGGCGAGGGCTATGCCCCGGTGGGGGCATTTGACTGCGCCGGAACGCCGATTGATCCGGCGCAGGACGAACTGCTCGCGCAGGCGGCCCTGGCCGCGTTGCTGTGCAACGACGCGGCGGTATTGGAACACAGCGATGGCTGGCGCGTGAGTGGCGACCCCATGGAAGGGGCCTTGCTGTGTCTGGCACAAAAGGCCGGGCTCGATTCCAAGGCCCTGCGCGATGCCCATCCCCGGTTGGCTGAATTTCCCTTCGACTCCCGTCACCAGTACATGGCGACCCTGCATGCCGAAGCGGATGGTGCGAGCATGCTGTATGTGAAGGGGGCGCCGGAGCGAGTGCTCGATTTATGCGCGTGGGAAATGGCGCCGGCAGGGGTTCGCACGCTATCCAAGGCATTTTGGCTCGGACACATTGATGATCTGGCGGCGAGCGGCCATCGGGTATTGGCGCTGGCCCAGCGCCGGTTTGCCGAGCCCCCGGCCGCCCTGCACGCCGAACACCGGGAACAGGAACTGGTGCTGCTGGCCCTGCTGGGCTTGCAGGATCCGCCGCGCGCGGAGGCGATCGCCGCCATCGCGGAATGCCAGGCAGCCGGTATCCGGGTGAAGATGATTACCGGCGACCATGCCGGAACCGCCGTCGCCATTGCGCGTCAATTGGGCCTGGCCGATGCCGGGGCGGTCCTTGGCGGGGCGCAGTTGGAAGCGATGGATGAGGCTGCGCTGCGCGAGGCGGCGCAACGAACCAGCGTCTTTGCACGCACCACGCCGGAACATAAACTGCGGCTGGTCACTGCGCTGCAGGCGAGCGGCGCAATCGTCGCCATGACCGGGGACGGAGTCAACGATGCGCCGGCCCTGAAACGCGCGGATGTTGGCGTTGCCATGGGCAGGAAAGGCAGCGAGGTCGCCAAGGAGGCTGCCGCCATGGTGCTCATGGACGACAATTTCGCATCCATCGTCGCGGCAGTGAAAGAAGGCCGCACGGTCTACGACAACCTGCGCAAGGTGTTGGCCTGGACACTGCCGACCAATGGCGGCGAATCGCTGGCGATCATCGCGGCGATTGTGCTGGGGCTGACTCTGCCGGTCACCCCGCTGCAAATCCTGTGGATCAATACCCTGACCGCGGTGGGGCTGGGGCTCGTCCTGGCGTTCGAGCCGGCCGAGCCGAATCTCATGCGGCGCGCGCCGCGTCCGGCCGGCGCCGCGCTGCTGTCCGGCTACCTGCTCTGGCGCGTGGGGCTGTTGTCGGTTCTGATCGCGGCGGGCAGTTTCGCGGCACTGGCGCTAGCCCAAATGCATGGCACAAGCCTGGAACAGGCACGCACGCTGGCCGTGAACGTCATCGTGGTGATGGAAATCTTCTATTTGTTCAATGTCCGCTATCTGAATATGCCGTCCATGACCTTGCGCGGACTGCTGGGGACGCCTGCCGTGCTGATCGGCGTCAGTGGCGTGACGGTGATGCAATTGCTGTTTACCTACGCGCCGCCGCTGCAGCGCCTGTTCGACACCCGTCCACTGTCGCTGGAACAGGGACTGTGGGTCATCGGATTTGGAATTACCTTGCTCGTCGTGCTCGAAATGGAAAAATTCGTGGCCCGCCGCCTGTTTCCGGGCATCATCCGCCCCGCGGCGCCAGCCCATCCCAAACACAAGGAGACAAACCCATGAAATCACGCGCCGCCGTCGCCTGGGAGGCCGGCAAACCTCTGTCGATCGAGGAAGTGGAAGTCGCCGATCCGCAAGCGGGCGAGGTGCGCGTGCGCATCGTGGCCACCGGGGTCTGCCATACCGACGCCTTTACGCTGTCGGGGGCCGATCCCGAGGGGCTGTTTCCCGCCATCCTCGGCCATGAAGGCGCCGGCGTTGTGGAATCGGTCGGTCCCGGCGTGACCCTGGTGAAACCCGGCGATCATGTGATCCCGCTGTATACGGCCGAATGTGGGGAGTGCAAGTTCTGCCGTTCGGGCAAGACCAACCTGTGCAGCGCAGTGCGCGAAACCCAGGGCCGGGGCGTCATGCCGGATGGAACCAGCCGTTTCTCGCTGAACGGCCATCCCATCCACCACTACATGGGGACCTCTACGTTCAGCGAATACACGGTGCTGCCGGAAATCTCGCTGGCGCGCATCGACCCGACTGCGCCCTTGGAAAAGGCCTGTTTGCTGGGCTGCGGCATCACCACCGGCATCGGCGCCGTGCTCAATACCGCCAAGGTCGAAGCCGGCGCGACGGTCGCCGTCTTCGGACTCGGCGGCATTGGCCTGTCCGTGATCCAGGGCGCGGTCATGGCCGGCGCCTCCCGCATCATCGGCATCGACACCAACCCCGCGAAGTTCATCATGGCCCGCCAGATGGGCGCCACCGACTGCATCAATCCACAGGAATACGCCGAGCCCATCCAACAGGTCCTCATCGCCATGACCGACGGCGGCGTGGACTATTCCTTCGAATGCATCGGCAATGTGCAGGTCATGCGTCAGGCACTGGAGTGCTGCCACAAGGGCTGGGGCGTCGCTACCATCATCGGTGTTGCCGGCGCGGGCCAGGAGATTTCCACCCGGCCCTTCCAGTTGGTCACCGGGCGGGTATGGAAGGGCTCGGCATTCGGCGGCGTCAAAGGCCGCAGCCAACTGCCGGGTTACGTCGACCGCTACCTCAAGGGCGAGATCCGCATCGATGACTACATCACGCACACCTTCGGCCTGGAGGACATCAACCGCGCCTTCGACCTCATGCACCGGGGCGAAAGCATCCGCTCGGTGATCCTGTTCTGAACAGGGCGATAAGCGGGAGGCAGGCCATGCGATTCATCCAACAGCACAGCCACCCGGCTCAGGCGGGACGCATATCCCCCGATTGTTTTACAAGCGCCCGCAAACACCGTATCTCTTGGATACCCATTGAAAAATGGATGCCTGATTGGCCCTTAGGGAATATGCCATGAAAATCGTGCTCACTTACCTGTTGGCGCTGGTCCTGTTTTTGGCCATGGATCTGGTCTGGCTGGGCTATGTCGCCAAGGATTTCTATCTCTCGCGCATGGGCGCGATCATGCTCGATCGACCCAAGATGGGCATTGCGGTGCTGTTCTATACGGTTTACGTGATCGGCCTGATGGTTTTCGTGATCACGCCTGCCCTGGCAGGTGGCAACTGGCAAACCGCCGCGCTGAATGGTGCCTTGTTCGGTTTTTTCACCTATCTCACCTATGACGCCACGGCTTATGCCGTCCTCAAAAATTACGACCCATTGGTCGCCGTGATTGACACTGCCTGGGGAAGCTTTTTGGCTGCTGCCGTCAGCGCCAGCACGGTCGCCCTGATTCATCTGTTCGGGCCAAAAGGCTGATTCAGGTACACAGCCAAATTCACACGCGGAGCGGGAATGACAGCCATCAGCCGGGCGGCGGATG
>WOZT01000213.1 GCA_011620145.1 Gammaproteobacteria bacterium
GGCCTGTGGGTTTGCGTTGGCGCGTGCGGGTGGAGGGACGCGCGCTGGCTGCGCCACCCCCGGGATCTACCCTGCCTCAGGTGTATCTGTTGGGCAGTGGTGAGGTGAGCCCGTTTCACATTGAACTGGAACGGGATAGAGCGCGCCGCACCCTCATTGGCAACGCGCTGGGGGAGATTCGCATCGAGGCGGCAAGCCCTTGAAGTGTGCACGAGGCGGTGCGGGATTCACGCTGCTGGAGGTCATGGTGGCGCTGCTGGTGGTTGCGCTGGCCTTGGCCGCCCTGGTCGGCACGGCCGGCCGCTCGGCCACCGATACCGCTCATCTGCGCGATCGCACCGTGGCCGGGTGGGTGGCCCAGAACGTGATCACCGACCTGCGCCTGGAACCCGAATGGCCCGCGCCCGGCCGCCGGCGCGGTCAAGCCGTGATGCTGGGGCGCACCTGGTTCTGGGAGGCGCGCATCGTGCCTGCCGCGGATACCGCCCTGCGCCAGGTTGAGGTCGCGGTGGCACGGGATGCGGCGTTGGAGGATCCCATGGGGCAGTGGGTGACCTACCTGGGGGCGCCGTGAAGGGCCGCAGCGCTGGATTCACCCTGCTGGAGCTGCTGGTGGCCATCATGGTGTTTGCCGTGCTTGCAACGCTGGCCTACCAGGGAATCAGCGGCGCCCTACGGGCCCAGGAGGGGGTGACCGAGACTCAGGCACGCTGGACGGCCTTGCAACGCGCACAGGCACTGTTTGCCCGCGACATCACGCAGTTGGCGCCGCGTCCTGTGCGCGACGCCCGGGGCGATCGGCAGCCGGCCCTGGTGGCGCGGTCGGGGCAGTTGAGCCTGGTGCGTGGCGGGATGCCCAACCCGCTTGATTTTCCCCGTTCCGATCTCGTGCGGGTCAATTATCGGCTGGTCGACGGCCGCTGGCAGCGCGCCGCCAGCCCGGTATTGGATGCCGCGCCGGGGGATGCGCCGGAATTTGCAACCGTGCTTACCGGGGTGAGTCGCGCCGAGCTGTTGTGGTTGGATGATGAGGGGCGCTGGCGCGGGGACTGGCCACCGCCGGACGCGCCGCCGGAGGCACTGCCGCGGGCGCTGCGGCTGCGCTGGGAGCTGGCGGGCTGGGGCACGCTGGAACGGCGCTGGGTGTTGCCGTGACTGCTTCCCGCAAGGCCCCGCAACGGGGGGTGGCCCTGTTGGGGGCGGTGCTGCTGGCGGCAATCGCGACGGTATTGGCCGTCGCCTGGCTTGACCGGCTCCATGGCTTCGCCGGGCGAACCGGGGCGATGCTGGAGGAAGGACAGGCAGACCTCTACGTCGCCGGTATGGAGGCCTGGGCGGTGGCAACGCTGCGCCGCGATCGCCAGCTGGGCGCGGTGGACCATCTCGGCGAGGACTGGGCGCGTCCGGCCCGCACGCTGCCGGTGCCGGGGGGTACGGTGGCCGGGACGCTGGTGGATTTGCAGGGTCGCTTCAACCTCAACACGCTGGTGGCGGGCGGGCAAGCCAATCCCGCCGCCATCGCCTTGTTCAAGCGGCTGTTGCTGCGGTTGGAACTGCCTGCGGTGCGGCCCGAGGCGGTGGTGGACTGGATCGATCCGGATAGCGTGGCACTGCCGGGCGGGGGGGAAGACGCATTCTATCTGCGCGCCGAACCGCCTTATCGGCCGGCCAATGCCCCTTTGGCTTCGGTGCAGGAGTTACGCGGGATCGCCGGCGTGGACGGTGCGGCTCTGGCCCGGTTGGCATCCCAGGTGACCGCCTTGCCGGAACAGACGGTCGTCAATGTGAACACGGCCTCCCCCTTGCTGCTGGAGGTGTTGTCGGGCGCGGGCGGCGGCGAAGCGCTGGCACGGCGTCGGCTGCAGTCACCTTTCGCCAGCCCCCAGGACTGGATCGCGGCGGCACCGGGCACGCCCGAGGAGATGCGCGGTCTGGTGGGGGTCGGGAGTGATTTCTTCCTGTTGGAAACGACGGTGACGGTGGGGCGGAGCGAATGGCATTACCAGACGGAACTGTGGCGCAAGGGAGAGCGGGTGTTGGTATGGCGGCGCACGCGGAGGATGGAAACAGATGACCGGCTGGTTGGTCCGTCTTCCGGCGGATGACACGGCGCCGCTGCGCTGGCGTCGGATCGATGCGCATGCGGCGATACCGGACTGGCAGGTCGAACCGCCGGACGTCGCAGCGTTGGGATCGGGTCCGGTGTGGGCCTTGGCGCCCACCTCGCGTCTGTTGCTGCAGACGCTGCAGTTGCCGGTGCGCGGGCGATCCGCGCTTGTCCAGGCCGTGCCCTATGCCTTGGAAGAGTCCTTGCCCGGTGAAGTGGAGGAATACCATTTCGTCATCGGGCCGCGCCAGGGGGATGGCGGAATTCCCGTGCTTGCCGCGGCCCGGGCTGACGTGGCGCGCTGGCGTGCGCGCCTGATCCAGGCGGGGATGGGCGCCGCGCCACTGGTGCCCGCCTGCCTGGCCCTCGCCTGGGAGCCGGGAAGCTGGACCGTGGCCCTGGAGCCGGAAGGCGAGGTGAATGTGCGCACTGGGCCTTGGTCGGGATGGGGTTGCGAGCGCCCGGTCTTCGAAGCCTTGTTGCGGCGGATGCTGGCGGATGCCGCGCCGCGTCCGCAACGGTTGCGGTTCGTGGCTGAGGGGGCCGCGCTGCGGGCGCGGGCGCCGCTGCTGGCCGATTGGACGCTTGAGACCTTGTCGCCCGCTCAGGCGTGGGATGGCCAGACTTTGGACGCGGCCGTCTCGCTGGCGCTGGATGATGCGTCGACTGGCCGTGGCTCGACGGCATTGGGCGATTTGTTTCAGCGTTGGCGCTGGCCCTTGGCGCTGCTGGCGCTGTGGGGTGTGCTCGCCGGCGGGTTGGTCGGGTATCGCGTCCATACCCTGGAGCGGGAGCGGGCCCTGTTGGCCGGCCAGATGGAAACGCTCTATCGGGACCATTTCCCCGAGGCGCGGCGGGTGGTGGATCCTCCGGCTCAGATGGCCCAGCAACTGAGGCGGTTGCGCCAATCCAGCGGCGTTGATCCGCTGCTGCGCCTGCTGGGGGTGGTCTCCGGCCCGCTAACCGGGTTGCCGGGCTACGCCCTGGACGATCTCCGCTATCAGGACGGTGTACTCGAAATGGCTGTGCGTACCGCTGACCTGGCGGCCCTGGAAGCCTTGTCCGCGCCATTGAGCGAGGCGCGGGTGCGCATGAGTCGGCTTTCGGCCAGCGCCGAGAATGGCGCCACCCGCGCCCGCATTCGGGTGGAGGCACTGCCATGAGGGCGCGGGAATGGTGGGCGCAGCGGACGCCGCGTGAGCGCCGGCTATTGATCCTGGCGACGCTGGTAGTGGTCGTCGCCGCTTGGATCTTGGGGGTGATCCGGCCAGGCATGCAACGGCTGCATGCCCTGGAGACGACGGTGGTCGGCCAGCGCGCGCAACTGCGGGAAATGCAACAGGCCGCCGAGGAACTGGCCACCCTGCGTGACGGGGCGGCGAATGCGATCCCGTCGGGCGAGAGTCCATTGCTGATCACCCAACAACTCACCCGCGATATGGAACTGGAGCCTTTTGTGGGGCAGGCGCAAAGCCAGGGCGAGGCGGGTGTCCAGATCAGCTTCAAGGAACTGCCTTACGAGAGCCTGTTGCGCTGGTTGGCGCAGGTGTCGCAACGCGGCTTGCGTGTGCGATCCATGACCCTGGTGCCGGTTGGCGCGGACGGTCAATGCCAGGTGCAAGTCGCGCTGGAACAGCGCGAGCCCTGATTTGCCTTGTCAGCAAGTTCTGTGACTGTTCAGCACGCGCATCGCTTATCAAAGATTTACACGGCCATTTTCTTGGAGTAAGTTACACCCACCACGGAGCGATGACGCATGGCATGCGGCCAATGTCTTATTGTCGCGTGACATCGGTGGGGCCAAGTGCGTTGAAGACGAGGGGATTTCAGAAAAAACGCGAACGATCGCGCGAGCCCGGGCCAGTCCTGGGCTTCTTTTTTTGAGTCAATTTGCCGGCTGTCAAATTTCCTTCGCTTTGACCGGTTATGCTTCGCGTGATGATCTTTGCGTAGGACGCTGGCGTGGCCCAGATTTCCATCATCACTCCCGCCTTTGCTGCCCAGCGTAGCCTGCCGCGAACCGTTGCCAGTGTGTTGGCCCAGGGTTTTCGCGATTGGGAAATGCTGATCGTCAGCGATGACGGGGTGGACTACCAGACGCTGCTGGCCCAGCAGGGGATCGTCGATGCCCGCTTGCGCTTCCTGCCGTCGCAGGCTCATGGCAGCGGACCCAACGCCGCGCGCAATGTGGCGCTGGCCGTGGCCCAGGGCCAATTCATTGCTCCCCTCGATGCGGATGATGTGTTCTATCCGGATCGACTTGATTGCCTGATGGCGCTGGCGGCCGACCATGGCATGGCCGGGGACAACCTGCATGTGGTGGATGAGGCCAGCGGTGAGCGATTGCAGACGGTCTTTCCCCTCGATCCCGCGCTGCGGTTTTTGGGCGTGGACGATTTCTACGCGCTTTCCGTACCGCTGCTGTTCGTGTTCCATCGCTCGGTGATTGGCTGTGGTTGGGATGAGGACGTGGGTTTCGGCGGGGATACCCTGTTCAACCTGCGGGCTCTGGAGCAGGTCGGGCAGGCCGTGATCTATGCCGAACCCTTGCATGAGTATCGGGTACATCCTACATCCATCTGCCATGGACCGGATGCCGTGGAGCGAGCTGAAACGGCTTATCGCCGCTGCTTGCAGCGCCTGCGTGAGGGCGGGCTGGGCTTCCGGTCGACCCGGTTCCGCGAGGCAGTTACAGCACTCCTGTACCATAAGCGGGTTCTGAATCGTGCCTACCGGCGCGCCTTGCGGCGCGGCTTTGCCGGCAGCTTCCAGCATTTCATGGTGTTGCAACAGGGCGCCGCATGAAAGAATCCACCATCGGCTGGAGCGCACATTTTCTGGGAGTCGGGGCGCGTGGCTTCGCGGCTCCGGCCAGTCCGGCCTGGGTGCTGGAACGCGGGGGCGCACCCATCCTGCTGGTCGACTGCGGCCCGGACATTCCCGAGGCCTACGAAGATCGCTACGGGCATCTCCCAACGGCATTGTTTCTCACCCACGGCCACTACGACCATATCGGCGGTCTGGAAGCCTTGTCATTCCGGTTGCGCTTTGCCGATCTACCCGCGCCTCTGTGCCGGCTGTTCGTGCCGGCACCCCTGGTGCCCGTGTTACAGCGCCGGGTCGCTGATTATCCCGGCACGCTGGCCGAAGGGGGCGCCAACTTCTGGGATGTCTTCCAACTCATCCCGGCGAGCACCGGGTTCTGGCATCAGGAACTGGCTTTCCGTGTCTTTCCCGCTCGCCATCACTTGCCTGACTCGGCCTTTGGATTCAGTCTGCCGGGGGTGTTCTGGTACAGCGGCGATACCCGCCCCATCCCTGAGCAGGCCATTGCCCATGCCAGCCAAGGCGAAGTGCTGATGCATGACTGCCGTCTGGACGGCAATCCCTCCCACAGCGGTGTGGCCGATCTGGAGCGGGAATATCCGCCTTGCCTGCGGCAGCGCATGTGGCTTTATCACTATCAGGAAGTGGGTGCTGTTCCCCGTCTGGAAGCCCTGGGGTTTCGGGTGGTTCACCCAGGGACACCGGTCGTTTTGGGCGCCGGTGGGAGATTGGCGCAGGGCACGCCCCCTACGGGGACTTGATCCTTTAGCCGAGCTCGGGCCGTGGCGACCTGAACGGACCGCGCGGCCTCAACTGATGGAATTGTGAGCAATTTGGCGCGTCGGGGTGTGCCGCTGGCGCAGTGCCGCTGCGCGCGGCTTGCCTCCCGCACGGTGAGCCGCTAGCCTCGAGACGGCACAGGGAGGGTGGTGCATGCAGTCGGAACGATGGTTCTTCTGGGGCGACTTGCTGGCAAATGGGGTGGTTGGCGTCGCGGCGGCTGCAGCGGGCTATGCGCTGGCGGCAAGCGCGCTTCCCGTGTGGCTGGTGCCGCCTTTGGCCCTGCTGGTTGGGGCGCTGGGCGGCATGATGATCAATATGCTCGTGTTCTCGCGTTGGCTCGGTGCCATGGAAACCATGTTGCCGACCCTGTTGAGCGGCATGCTGGCCGGGCTCATCGGGGCATTGACGGCCCCCCTCGGAATCCTGTGCGCCGGAACGGCTGGGGCAGGCGTGGGCTTGGCCGTTTTTGGGGTGTTGGCCCTGCTGCAGGCTCGCATCGTCGCCCAGGCCCGACGGGGGATCTGGTCGTGATCGCGGATGGGCATACCCGGCGCAAATGGGACCGGGCGGCGGCCCGCTACGATTTCATGGTGGCCGGGGGGCAGGAAAGGCGCTGGACTCTGCCCAAGCGTGCCCTGTTCAGCACCATGGGGACCGGACCGATCCTGTTCGTGGCGCTGGGCACCGGGCTCGACATCCCTCACTTTCCAGCGGATCGGGACATCACCGCCATTGATATCAGTCCGGCCATGCTGGAGCGGGCTGCGCCACGGGTGGCTGCTTATCCGGGGCGCTTGCGTACTGCGGTGATGGACGTGCGGGCGCTGGATTTTCCCGATGCGCATTTCGACCAGGTATTCACCGCCTGCACCTTCTGTTCGGTGCCCGACCCCGTGCGGGGGTTGCGTGAACTGTTCCGGGTGTTGCGGCCGGGCGGGACTTTGGGCATGTTCGAGCATACCGGCAGCCGTTACTTTCCTTTCAAGTACCTGCTGGATGCCATGACGCCGCTCAGCCGCCTGGTGGGACCGGATCTGAACCGGGATACGGTGAGCAATGTGATGCGGGCCGGGTTCGATGTGTTCGAGGTGCGGCCGGTTTTCCTGGACATCGTCAAGACGATTCGTGCCCGCAAGCCCCTCTGAACCCCGCGGTTTCCTGGCTCCTGGCGGCGTGCAGGAACTGCAGCCGGGCGGCTTTTCAGGCGCCGATCACCCGACCCGTGACCTCCAGGTGCTGACCGACCTCA
>WOZT01000192.1:0-2177 GCA_011620145.1 Gammaproteobacteria bacterium
CAGCAGGGCCAGGAAGGCGGCTTCGTCCAATACCGTGACCCCTAAGGCGCGGGCCTTGTCCAGCTTGCTGCCCGCCGCCTCCCCCGCCACCACATAATCGGTGCGCGCCGAAACGCTCTCGCTCACCGCGCCCCCGCGCGCCAGAATCTCGGCCTTGGCCTGTTCGCGGGTGAGGCCCGCCAGCGTGCCCGTGAGCACCACGCGCTTGCCCTGCAACGGGCTCGCCTTGGCCGGCGCGGGCACGCTGGCCGCCGGCCAATGCACCCCGGCCGCCAGCAGACGCGCGATGACCTCGCGGTTGTGCGGCTCGCGAAAGAAGGCCGCAATGTAGGCGCTGACCACCGGACCCACATCGCTCACCGCCTGCAAGGCTTCTGCATCCGCCGCCATCAGGGGCGGCAGGTCGCCGAAATGGGCCGCCAGTGTGCGCGCCGTCGCCTCCCCCACCTCGCGGATACCCAGCGCATAAAGAAAGCGCGGCAGGGTGGTGGCGCGGGAGCGCGCAATGGCCGCCACGATATTGGCGGCGGATTTCTCGGCCATGCGCGGCAGCGCCGCCAGCTCCGGCGCGCTGAGGCCGTAGAGATCGGCGGGATCGTGCACCCGCCCGCTGTCCACCAGGGCCGCGATGAGCTTGTCCCCCAGGCCGTCGATGTCCATGGCACGCCGCGAGGCAAAGTGGCGCAGGGCTTCCTTGCGCTGGGCGGGGCAGGCGAGCTGGCCACTGCAGCGGGCGATGGCCTCGCCCTCGGGCCGCACCACCGCCGCGCCGCATTCCGGACACTGGGTCGGCAGGGCCACCTCGACGGCATCATCCGGCCGCTCCTCGATCACCACCCGCACCACTTCGGGAATCACATCCCCGGCGCGGTGCACGATCACGGTGTCACCGATGCGCACGTCCTTGCGGCGCAGCTCATCGAAGTTGTGCAGGCTGACATTGCTGACGATGACCCCGCCCACCGCGACGGGCGCGAGACGCGCCACCGGCGTGACGGCGCCGGTGCGCCCCACCTGGAAGTCCACCGCCAGCACCCGCGTGACGGCCTCCTCGGCGGCATATTTGTGGGCCAGCGCCCAGCGCGGGGCGCGGGAAACAAAACCCAGGCGCTGCTGGCTGGCCACCGCATCGACCTTGTACACCACCCCGTCGATCTCGAACGGCAGTTCGGCGCGGCGCGCCTGCATCTCACCGTGATAGGCCAGCAGGCCCGCGACGCCGCTGACCCGCCGGTTGAGCGGACAGACCGGCAGGCCCCACGCGCGCAACCGGCCCAGGCGCTCGAAATGGGTGTCCGGCAGTGCCGGGTCGTTGCCGCCCGCGCCCAGCCCATAGGCGAACCAGCGCAGCGGACGGCGCGCCGTGACACGCGCGTCGAGCTGACGCAGGCTGCCCGCAGCCGCGTTGCGCGGATTGGCGAAAACGCGCTCACCGGCCTCCTGCAGGCGCTGGTTCATGGCCAGGAAGCCCGCGCGCGGCATATAGACCTCGCCGCGCACCTCCAGCAATGCCGGCCAGTCGCCGCCCGCGAGGCGCAGCGGCAGGCTGGGCAGGGTGCGCAGGTTGGCGGTCACGTCCTCGCCGCTGACCCCGTCGCCGCGCGTCGCCCCGCGCACCAGCCGCCCGTCCTGATAGAGCAGGCTCACGGCCAGGCCGTCCAGCTTGGGCTCGGCGCAGTAGGTGACCGGCCCGTCCACGCCCAGACGTTCCCGCACCCGGCGGTCGAACGCCTCCACCTCGGCCGCGCTGAAGGCATTGTCCAGCGACAGCATCGGCTCGGGGTGGGTCACGCTGCCAAAGGCCGGGGACGGCGCGCCGCCCACGCGCTGGGTCGGCGAATCGGGTGTGATCAAGTCCGGCCAGCTTGCCTCCAGGGCCTGCAGCTCGCGCATCAGGATGTCGTACTCGGCATCGCTGATTTCCGGCGCATCCAGCACGTAATAGCAGTGATCGTGGTGGCGGATCGCGGCGCGCAGGCGCTCGATCTCGGCCTGCGCCTGGGCGCGCTCGGAGACGCTCATCAAGCCTCCGTCGGCAACTCATCCAGCAGCGCCTGGAAGCCCATGGCGGTGAGGGCTTGACGGCGGCGATCCAGCACCTCGCCGTTCAAGCGATCCGCCAGACTCAAAGCCGCGCGATGCATCGCGGCGAGCACCTCGCGCGCCGGCCAGGGGCC
>WOZT01000192.1:2277-4132 GCA_011620145.1 Gammaproteobacteria bacterium
GACTCAAAGCCGCGCGATGCATCGCGGCGAGCACCTCGCGCGCCGGCCAGGGGCCGGGCAGCACGGCAAAGACGGTCAGCCCCGGCGTGCGCAGCGTGCCCAGCGCCGACAGGTCGAAGCTGCCCGGCTCCACCGCGTTGGCGACGCAATAAACCGACTGATCGCCATTTTCGGCGTAGCGGTAAAAGATATCCCGTTCACCCGGCGTCAGGTGCAATTCGCGGAATGCCCGATCCAGTTCGGCGCCGGCGAAACCCGCCGGATCGCGCGCCATGACATAGAACACCAGCACCCGGCCGGCTCCACCGGCATCGCGGCGCATTGGCGCACGCGGCGCCGGATTCAGCTTGGGCGGCGTCGGCGCGACAGGCGCCGTGGGCTCGATCGGATCGCCGGCTGGGGCGGCGACCGAGGACCCGAGCTGGCGCGCTACCGCCGAGCTTGATGCCGGCTCCACAGTGGCCGCCGATTCCAGTTCGATCGCTGGCAGGCCGTCGAAGCGCGCCTCGGTCTCCCAGTCCGCTCCCGTCGCCTCCGCCGGTGCGTCCAGCTCCCATGCCTCGTCGTCCTGCCAGCCCGGCTCGCGACGCTCGTGCTCGGCGTCCGCGCGGGCCTTGCGGCCCTGGGTCCAGCGCCAATGGGCGTAAATGCCCACCAGGGCCACCAGGCCCGCGATAAAGATCAATCCCTGCAATCCGCTCATGGCTTACCTGCTTCTGGCCTGGTTAGGGCGTCTGCGCCACCAGCGCGGTGGCGCGTTCCAGATCGACCGTCACCACCCGGGATACCCCCGGCTCCTGCATGGTGATGCCGATCAGGTGTTCCGCCGCCGTCATGGTGGTCTTGTTGTGAGTGACAAAAATGCACTGTACCCGTTCGGCCATCTCCTGCACCAGATCGCAGAAGCGACCCACGTTGGCCTCGTCCAGCGGCGCGTCCACCTCATCGAGCATGCAGAACGGCGCCGGGTTGAGTTCAAAGATGGCGAACACCAGCGCCACGGCGGTGAGCGCCTTCTCGCCCCCGGACAACAGATGGATGGAGCTGTTGCGCTTGCCCGGCGGGCGCGCGATGACACGGATGCCGGGCAGCAGGTTGCCGTCGCCCTCCAGTTCCAGCCGCGCCTCCCCGCCCCCGAACAGCTTGGGGAAGGTGGTTTGAAACACGCCATTGAGCCGCTCGAAGGTCTCGGCGAACAGGGCGCGGGTTTCCCGATCCATGCGCCGCATGGCGGCCTCCAGGGTGTCCAAAGCCTCGGTGAGATCGGCATCCTGGCTCGCCAGGCCTGCGATCCGGTCGGACAGTTCGGCGTGATCCGCCACCGCCGCCAGGTTGACCGCGCCCATGCGCTCGATCCGCTGGGTCAGCGTGGCCAGTTCCGCAGCCAGCGCCGTCTCGGTGTCCCGCTCGCCCAAGCGGGCGGCCGCCGTGGCGGGGTCCTCGCCCTGCTGGATGAGCCACGCCGTCAGATCCTCGCAGCGCAACTGGGCCTCCCGATGGCGCAAGCTCAGGGCTTCCAGTTCGGCGCCCTGGACCTTGAGCTGCTGGGCCAGCGCCTGGGCCTGGAGATGCTGGGCCTGCAAGGCCTGATCGAGCGTTTCCAGCGTACCGCGCGCCGCGCGCAATTCACCGTCGATCTGGTCGCGTTCGGCGCGCGCCGCCGCCAGCGCAGTCTCCAGCGCCTGCAGCGGTGCCCCGCGCGCCGCCGCTTGCGCCTCCAGGACGGTCAGGCGGGCACCCACCTGTTCGCTTTCCGCCTCCAGCGGGCCGCGACGCAGGCCCTGGGCGCGGGCGTCCCCAAGGGCGCGCTCCTGCTGCAAGGCCAGTTCATGATGGCGCCGGTCCAGCGCCGCCC
>WOZT01000192.1:4232-6949 GCA_011620145.1 Gammaproteobacteria bacterium
GCCTGTGACCGCGCCTCCAGCTCAAGCTGGCATTCGGCAATCCGGGCCGCCAGCGCCGCAAGCTCCGCCTGGGCCTGCTCCAGCGCCTCGGCCAGGGGCGCGCGCTGGGCCTCGATCTCGGCCTCCTCCCGCTGGCGCCGCGCGGCTTGCTCGGCGGCCTGGGTGGCGGCCAGCCGCGCCCGATCGAGGGCATGGCGGGCCGCGCCATGGGCCTGCTGGGCCGCCCGCAGCGCTGTCTCCGCGCCTTGCCGCGCGGCTTCCATGCCCGTCAGCCCCCTGTGAATCTCGGCATGGTGCGCTTCGGCCGCACGCACCTGCGCCTCCAGGGCGGCCGCCTCGGCCTGGGCCGCGCGCCATTCCCGCTCCCGCAGCAGCACACCCTCGCGCCCGGCCTCGCCCGCACGGCCGCCGCGCAGCCAGCCCGGCCCCAGCCACCAGCCCTCGGGGGTAATCACCGATTCATCCGCGGGAAGTTGCGCCACCTGCGCCCGTGCCGCAGCGAGATCCGGCGCCAGATGCACCCGGTCGAGCCGCGCGGCCAGGGCGCCCGCGCCCCGTACCTGCGCCCCCAGCCGATCCCCGGGGCAAGCCCCGGGGGGCTGAGCGGCATCCACCCAGGCCAGGGCCGGACCGGCGGGGTTGGCATCGGGCGCCAGTTGGGACAAGGGGTCGGGCAGGGCCAGCGCGCCCAGCCACTCCCGCAGCACGGTCTCCACCGCCCGTTCCCAGCCCGGCGCCACGTCCATCTGTTCGATGAGCGGCCGGGCGTCCGGCGGTGTGGATTGCCCGCCCGACGTCGGCGTGCTGGCGCGCCGACGCAGGCTTTCCAGGGCGCTCACCTGGCCCTGCAGCCGCTGCCAGGCGCCGCGCTGCGCATCCAGCGCCCGCCGCGCCACCTGCTCCGCCTCCCGCTCTGCGGCGCAGGCGGCCGCCGCTGCCTCCAGGGCGTCGCGCGCGGCGCTCTCCTGGGATCGGGCCTGTTCCTGTGCCCTCTCGGCCTGAGCCACAGCCGCGTCCAGCGCTTGCGCGTCGGGCAAGGACTCCGCTTGCAGGCGCGCCAGGCGTCGGGTGGAATCCGCCAGCCGATGGGCCAGTTGTTCGCGCCGCGCCTGGGCGCCGGTCTGCTGGCGGCGCAAGCTTTCCCAGGCGGCCCGGGCCTGTTCCAGCGCCGCGGCTGCCTGGACCAACACGGCATCCTGTTCCTTCAGGGCCGCGCCGGCGGCTTCGCGCAAGCCCTGTTGCCGCGCGAGCGCCGGGGCGAGCTGGGCCGCCTCGGCTTGTGCCCGCTGTTCCAGCGCCTGGGTGGCTTCCCGTTCCTGGGCCAGGGCCAGCAGGCGCGCCTTGAGCTGATCCCGCTCGGCGGCCTCGCGTACCGCAGTCTCCTGCAGATGGCTGCGTTGCTGCTCCAGGCGGGCGAGCTGGCCGCCGGCGGCGAAGTGGCGCTGCTGCAAGGCCTCGAAGGCCTGGGCGCCAGCGCTGCGTTGTTCGGCACGACGGGCCTGTTCGGCCTCACCCTGGGCCAGCGCCGCCTCCAGGTCGCCACGCGCCGCTTGTTGCCGCGCCAGCGCCTCCTGCAGACTCGCCAGCTCCTGCTGGCGCTGGCGCCAGCGCCACGCCGCGAGCTGGATCTCCAGCGCCTGCTGGCGCTCGCGCAGGGTGAGAAACTGGCGCGCGCCCTGGGCCTGACGGGCGAGAATCTGCAACTGGCGCCCCATTTCCTCGCGCAGGTCGGTGAGGCGCGCCAGGTTGTCGCGGGTCTGGCTGATGCGGGTTTCGGTTTCGCGACGCCGCTCGCGGTAGCGCGACACGCCGGCCGCCTCCTCCACCAGGGTGCGCAGTTCCTCGGGCCGCGCCTCGATCAGGCGGCTGATCATGCCCTGTTCGATGATGGCGTAGCTGCGTGGTCCAAGGCCGGTGCCGAGGAACAGGTCGGTGACATCGCGCCGGCGGCAGCGCGTGGCGTTGAGGAAATACTGGGACTGGCCATCGCGGGTGAGCACCCGGCGCACCACGATTTCGCGATAGCGCCCCCACGGCCCTTCCAGGCGCCCGGCGCTGTTGTCGAAATGCAGTTCGATGCTGGCCTGGGCGATGGGCGCGCGCTGGCCGGAGCCGTTGAAGATGACGTCGGCCAGGGCATCGCCGCGCAGGTGGCTGGCGGTGCTCTCGCCCATCACCCAGCGCACCGCGTCGATGAGATTGGATTTTCCGCAGCCATTGGGCCCCACGATGCCCACCCGGTTGCCGGGAATGGGAATCAGGGTGGGCTCGACGAAGGACTTGAATCCGGCCAGCCGGATGGCACTCAAACGCATGGAATCGGTGGCACCGGGCAACGCTCAAGGGGAAGAGTGGATGTATAATGCCGGGTTTCATTCCCCGTTGGGGAACCTTGTCTTTCATCTTTGCCCAGGTGGCCGACCGATGTCCATGCCCGCCCCCGGCGCGCCCACGCCCGCCCTGCTTGAAACCTTCGCCAACCCCAATCCGGAACGGGACTACACCATCCGCATCCGCATCCCGGAATTCACCTGTCTGTGCCCCAAGACCGGCCAGCCGGATTTCGCCGTGCTGCAACTGGACTATGTGCCCGAGGCGCGCTGTGTGGAGCTGAAGGCCTTGAAGCAGTACATCTGGGCCTATCGCGACCAGGGCGCCTTCCACGAGGCGGTGACCAATCGCATCGTCGCCGACCTGGTCGCGGCCTGCGCGCCGCG
>WOZT01000078.1 GCA_011620145.1 Gammaproteobacteria bacterium
CGCAACTGGCTCCGGCCTCCCGTGGCCGATAGCGTGGGCAGTTTCAAATGTGAATTACGCGTGTCCCAGACGCCAACGGGACAGGTCATGAGCGCCCAGGTCGTCAAGAGTTGTGGAGACGCCATCCTGGATCGTTCGATTGAACAGGCTGTATTTCGCGCGTCTCCGCTTCCTCCGCCTCCACCGGAGTTGGTCGATCAGACGCGCGATTTGATTTTTCTCTTCAAACCCTGAGAGGGGACATGATGCGTGTGTTGAACTGGTGGCGAGTGTGCGTGGTCACCTTGCTGATGGCGACGACTTCAGCTTTCGGTGAGCCGCTCCGAATCGAAGTCACAGAAGGCGTGAACAGTGCGTTGCCCGTGGCCATCGTGCCCTTCGCTGGTGCCGAACAGGCCCCCGGCGCGCCGGTCAGTGCCATCGTGGATGCCGACCTGGCGCGGAGCGGGCGTTTCAACACCCTCGCCACGGCGGAAATGCCGCAGAAGCCCAGCAGCCTGGAGCAGATGAATATCCCGGCCTGGCGCACCACTGGGGTGAACTACGCCGCGGTCGGCCAGGTGATTCCCCAGGGCGGTGGCAACTACATGATCCGCGTTGTGCTGGTGGATGTGCCGCGCGGCCAGCAGTTGATGGCGTTCCAGGTGCCGGCAACGGCGGACGACATGCGCAGCGCGGCCCACCGGGTCAGCGACCTGATCTATGAGCAATTGCTGGGCGAGCGCGGCGCCTTCAATACCCGCATCGCCTATGTCAGCGTGCCCAATCGGCCGCGCATCGGCCAGCCTGCGGAATATCTGTTGATGGTATCCGATGCGGATGGGGAGAACGGCCGCACCGTGCTCAAGTCCAAGGAGCCGTTGATGTCGCCGGTGTGGTCGCCGGACGGCCGGCAACTGGCCTATGTGTCCTTCGAAAGCGGTCGCTCGCAGATCTTTTCCCAGGATTTGTCGACCGGCAAGCGTCGCCTGCTGTCGTCCAAGCCGGGCATCAATGGCGCCCCCGGTTGGTCGCCGGACGGTCGCCAGTTGGCACTGGCGCTGTCCGACGGCGCCAATACCCAGATTTATCTGATGGATCTGGAAAGCGGCAGCTTGCGTCAGCTCACCCAAGGGGCGGCCATCAATACCGAGCCGACCTGGTCGCCGGATGGCAGCAAGCTGGCTTTTACCTCGGATCGCGGCGGGCATCCGCAAATCTACGAGCAGGACATGGCAACGGGTCAGGTTCGCCGGCTGACCTATCAGGGCAACTACAATGCCCGACCCCGCTACAGCCCCGATGGCAAGTCGCTGGTCTTTATCAGCGGTGGGTCGACGTTCCGGATTGCCGTGCAGGATTTGCAGACGGGGGCGTTCCGCGTATTGAGTCAGGGACCAGAGGATGAGTCGCCCAGCTTCGCGCCCAACGGGGCCATGATAATCTATGCCAGTCAGTACGGGGACACTGGGGTCTTGTCCACTGTTTCTTTCGACGGCAAGGTACGTCAGCGCGTGGCCGGTAATGGTGATATCCGTGAAGCGGCCTGGTCGCCATTCCGGCCTCGTTGAAGTCAGAATTTGGGTAGGAGATGTTCTTGATGAAGACTTTCGGGAGTGATGCGACGATGGGGCAGTTTCCAAAATGGATGGTGGTGGGGGTGATGGTGGTGGCTCTGGCGGGATGCGCCGGCAGCTCCAAGAAAGCCACCAAAGGCGCAGCGGCTGGTGATTGGGCGGCGGGCGGCGCCGAGACACGCCCCCTGGGAGAAGGAGGTGGTTTGAAGGGCGATGAGTGGGGCGCGGTGCAAGGGGCGACGGCCGGTGATAGCAACTATGGCTCGCCAACCGATCCCAAGGCGGCGGCCTTGCAGTCTCAGGTGATCTATTTCGAATATGACAGCAGCGTGGTTGCTCCCCAGTACTTGGAGGTCGTCCGCGCCCATGGTGAATTTCTGAAGAAAAATCCCAATGTCCGCGCCAATCTGGAAGGGCATACCGACGAGCGCGGCTCGCGTGAGTACAACATCGCTCTGGGGCAACGTCGTAGCGACACGGTGATGAAACTGCTGATTGCGCAAGGGGTTTCGGCCTCCCAGCTCTCCTCTGTCAGCTTCGGCGAGGAAAAGCCGGCGGCCTATGGCAGCGGTGAGGCCGCCTGGTCGAAGAATCGCCGGGTCGAAGTCCGCTACGCGCCTTGATTGGGATGTGGGTGGTTCAGCGGTCAGCCGCCCGGTTGAATGTTAAAACTGGATGAGCGACACGCAGCAGGTTGCGGGAGGTTCCTGAATGGTCAAGGCACGGATGTGGGGAGGGGCGGTGTTGGGTGCCGGGCTGTTGGCCGGTTGCGCTCCGATGCCACCGCAATCCCAGGACGACCCGATTGCATTCCGGATCAACCAACTGGAAAGCCGGATGGAGAAGCTGGAACAGAGCCAGCAGGGCGGTCGCGCTGTGGATGTGGTGTCGACCCAGCAGCAGATCCAGGAAGACTTGCGTCAGCTCAAGGGCGGCCTGGAACAGCAGGCCTATCAGCTCCAGAACCAGGAACAGCGGATCAATCAACTGATGGCCGAGGTGCAACAGCGGATTCCGGCGCTGGGCGGTGGTGCAGTGGCGCCATCCGCTGGCGGCGAGGCACCTGCGCCGGTGGCACCACCGGCGACGGATGCACCATCGGCTGACGGCGCCACTCCTGCTGCTCCCCAAGCGCCGGTGCCGGTAACCTCGTTGCCACCGGTGGCCGGCGAACAGGCGAACTATGATGTGGCGTTCAACCTGCTCAAGGAAGGCCGCTATCCCCAGGCGGCGGATGCGTTTGGCCGCTTCCTCCAGCAATACCCGTCCAGCCGGCTGGCGCCCAATGCCCAGTACTGGCTGGCGGAGTCCCAATATGTGGCGCGCAACTACGATGCGTCCATGGTTGAGTTCAAAAAAGTGGTGACACAGTATCCCGGCAATTCCAAGATTCCCGATGCCCTGCTTAAAATCGGTTACATCCACAGTGAAAAACAGCAATGGACAGAAGCCAAGACGGCTCTGGACCGGGTGATTCAGGAGTACCCTGGCACCGGCGCCGCCGATCTGGCCCGCCAGCGGCTCAACCGGCTGCAGCGGGAAGGCCACATTCCGGGGTGACCGCCAGGGACGCGCGGCTCGCCCTGCGGGTGCGGATCACCGAGATCTTCCATTCCCTCCAGGGTGAGGCGGCCAGCGTTGGTTCCCCCACCGTCTTTGTCCGACTCACGGGCTGCCCCTTGCGTTGCAGCTATTGCGACACGGCCTATGCCTTCCACGGCGGGACGATGCGGACCTTGACGGATGTGCTGGCTGAGGTGGCGCGTTATCCGGCGCGGCATGTCTGCGTCACCGGCGGCGAGCCACTGGCCCAGGGTGAGGCGTGCCGGGCGCTGCTGGCCTTGTTGTGTGAACACGGTTATGCGGTGTCGCTGGAAACCGGTGGCGCCTTGTCCATCGCTGAGATCGATGCGCGCGTCAGTCGCGTGGTGGACCTCAAAACGCCTAGCTCGGGTGAAGTCGTCCGCAATGACTGGGCCAATCTGGATCTGTTGACGGCACACGACCAGATCAAGTGTGTATTGAGCGACCGGGTGGATTACGAGTGGGCGGCCGAACAGGTTCGCACACGGGACTTGGGCGCACGCTGCACGGTCTGGTTTTCGCCGGTTCATCGACGACTCGACCCACGCCGCTTGGCAGAGTGGATCCTGGAAGATGGCTTGCCGGTTCGCCTGCAGCTCCAGCTTCACAAGTTGCTGTGGGGCGAGGCTTCGGGTCACTGAGGTTGCTGGGAGGGAACATGACGGATCACGCCATTGTGCTGTTGTCCGGTGGTCTGGATTCGGCCACGACGCTGGCCTTGGCGCGCGACCAGGGATATGAGTGCTTTGCCTTGAGCTTTGCCTATGGTCAGCGCCACGACGCCGAATTGGCGGCGGCGGGGCGGGTGGCGACGCAGATGGGCGTGCGAGAGCATCGCACTGTGGCGCTGGATCTGGCCGCTTTCGGCGGTTCCGCACTGACCGACCCGGCCATTGCCGTACCCACGGCGCCCTCCACCGGCATCCCGGTCACCTACGTGCCGGCGCGCAACACGATCTTCCTGGCCTACGCGCTGGCTTGGGCGGAGGTGTTGCCGGCACGGGACCTGTTTATTGGCGTCAATGCGATTGATTACTCGGGCTACCCGGACTGCCGGCCGGCGTTCATTGAAGCCTTTGAACGCCTCGCCAACCTGGGCACTCGGGCGGGCGTGGAAGGCGATGGTTTTTGCATCCATGCCCCCCTGATCCACTGGTCCAAGGCCGAAATCATCCGTTGCGGCTTGGCCTTGGGGGTCGACTATGGCCTGACGGTGTCCTGTTACCAAGCTGACGATACCGGCGCTGCCTGTGGTCGTTGTGACGCCTGTCGGCTGCGCGCGGCAGGCTTCATCGAGGCGGGGGTGCCTGATCCAACCCGTTATGCGCCGGATGCCTGAGGCTTGTCATTTGCCCCCGCTGGGGTATCATGGCGGCCCGTTTTCCATATCCCCTGCGGGCTGTTAGCTCAATCGGTAGAGCAGTGGCCTTTTAAGCCATTGGTTCCGGGTTCAAGTCCCGGGCAGCCCACCATTCCCTTGTCTTTTCGATTCTTCTGTACTCCTCTGCGGCGATTGGTCGCATGGTGTTCTGTGCGCTGCAGTTCTATGCTACGACGCATAGGGTGTTTGCCCTGGGATCGCATTCCATCGCATTGCCACAGGAGGATAGGCTCATGGCACAAAGCATTTCGACGAAAGGTCTGGGGCTCGGCGTGGTGGTCCTCGCCGCGGGGCTCGGGGGCGGATTTGCGCAGGAAGTCGAGCGTTACCTGTCCGTGGCCTGTCTCGCGCGCGGTGAATGCTATGGCCGGATGGATTGGGCGTACTGGGCGAGTTTGATGCCACCCTTGACCCTCGCAGGCGGAATGGCGTCGTTGCTGGTTATCCTGTTTGCGCTGGCCGCGAGCAGTCCATTCAGCCTGCGCATGCTGGGATTGGGTACTCTGCCGGATATCGAAACCACACAGTCGGTCCGCCACTTCACGCACAGGCTGGCCGGTGCGGGCGCGCTGTCGTTGATGCTGTTCGCCGGCCTGGCCAACTGGTTCACCACATGGTGACTGGCAGCCATGGCATTGGGATGCCGGCAGCCGTGGCGCGAGCCATCGGCGAGGTGTTCGCCTTTGGTTGCGCGCCCCGGCCTTAAGTTTCTTCCGGCTGCCATTGCCGCGTGTGAGTGGCATTGCTGCAAGGGAATGCTGTTGGCGGCTTAACCCTTGGGCGGTGCGTTGACCGGCACACCCATCCGCAACAGCGTCTCGCGAGCCTGTTTGCCCACCGCGCTGTCTGATTGGGCCGCAACCCGCAGGTGCGCCACGGCGCGCTCACGATCGCCGCGAGCCAGCGCCAGTTCGCCGAGCGCATTGTGGGCGGTGGCCGTGGGCAGCAGGGTGATGCTCTTTTCCAGATACTGGGCAGCTTGATCATTGTGATTCAATGCCTTGGCGGCCAGTCCCGCGCCCACGTAATATTGGTAATACCCCGCATCCATCGACAGGGCATGCTGGTAGTCGGTGAGGGCCTCGGATGGGCGCGACTGCTGTAAGGCCAGCAAACCCCGGAATCCCTGAAACAAGGGTTCTCGTGGCTCAGTCTGAATCGCCTGTTCAATCGAGCCCTGAGCCTTCTTGAAGTCTTTCTCGCCCAAGGCTTTGACTGCGGCGTCATAGGCGTCATAGGCGGGCTTGTCGCGCAACAGGGTGGCCATGCGCGTCTTGAAGCGCCCGGCGTCCAGTTCCCCATGCACACCCAATTGCTGGGCCAGTAGCCGATTTTGCTCCACTCGCTGAGTGGACGGGGGGTGGGAAGCGAACAATCCTTCCAGCCAATTGGCATTGTGACCTTCGGAGAGGCGCACGAAGGTTTCCTGCAGGGTCACGGCGGCATAGGGGTCATAGCCGGTTCGCGCCATGTAGCCCATGCCGTAATGGTCGGCTTCCAACTCGGCTTCCCGACTGTAGCGCTGGTTCAGCGCGGAAGCCGCGAGCGCCGCGCTGCCGACTGCCAGTGGCGCGTAGCGCTCGTTGGCGCTGCCCGCCGCCACGGCCACTGCCATGACGCCGGCTTGCAACAGCATGGCGCGCTGCATTTGCTGGGCGCTGTGACCCGCCGCGGCGTGGGTGATCTCATGACCCAGCACCGCTGCCAGTTCAGCTTCATTGTTCAATGTCGTCAGCAAACCGCGATTGACGGCGATCTTGCCGCCGGGCATGGTCCAGGCATTGGGCACGGAATTGTTGAGTACCACGAACTCATAGGGCAGGGGCCGATCGGCAACAGTGGACAGCCTTTCACCAACTTCGCGCACATAGCTGTTGACTTGCGGGTCCACGGTATAGAGGCCGCCCTGCATTTGTTGGGCGGGGCCATAATTCTGCATGCCCAGACTGATCTCCTGATCGGCAGAGATGATGCTGAGTTCACGCTGGCCGGTGACGGGGTTGACCGCGCAGGCCGTCAGCCCGGTCATGAGCAGTCCAAACAGAAAGGGGCGGATCAAGCGCCACATGCGATTCAATCTCCGAAGTTAAGCACGGTCCTTGGAGTGGCAGCGGGGATGGACGTTCCCGCCGGCCAGCGGACAACTTTCGACGCCGTGTGCAGTCTACACCGCAGGCGGAATGTGAACGCTGGCGCTTCGAGTTGCTTCCAGCGACAGACAGGGTGGAGGCAATTTTCAGATGAAACAAGCCCGTGATTTTCAACGCTGGCTCTGGATGGCGGCTGGTCTTTTCCTGTTGGCAATGGGACCGGCGGGTGCGGCGTCGTCGATTCCGCCCCTGCCCGCCGAGGTGCGCGCCCTGGGGGAGGATTGGCAGCTCCAGGGCAGCGCGCGTTTTCGCAAGT
>WOZT01000205.1:0-1396 GCA_011620145.1 Gammaproteobacteria bacterium
GTCTCGGTGCGTGGCAGCGTCGTGGATGTGCGATTCGATGAGCAGCTACCGCCCATTTATTCCATCCTGCGCGCCGGAGCGGACAATCAGATCGTTATCGAAGTGCTGGCCCAGCGGGATGCGCGTCATGTGCGGGGCATCGCGCTGACGCCCACCCAGGGTCTGGCGCGCGGCATGGTGGTGCAAGACAGCGGAGGGCCCTTGCAGGCGCCGGTCGGCAAGGCGATTCTGGCGCGCATGTTCGACGTCTTCGGCAACACCATCGACCGCCAGCCTGCGCCGTTGGACGTCCAGTGGCGCAGCGTCCACCGGGCCCCACCCTCCCTGGCGCGACGCGCCACCAAGTCCGACGTCTTCGAGACGGGCATCAAGGCGATCGATGTGCTCATGCCACTGGAGCGCGGCGGCAAAGCGGGTTTGTTTGGCGGTGCGGGGGTGGGCAAGACGGTGTTGCTCACCGAGATGATTCACAACATGGTGGGCCAGCACGAAGGCGTCAGCATTTTTTGCGGCATCGGCGAACGCTGTCGCGAAGGGGAAGAACTCTATCGCGACATGAAAGCCGCGGGCGTGCTGCAGAATATGGTGATGGTATTCGGCCAGATGAACGAGCCGCCCGGCGCCCGCTTTCGCGTCGGTCATGCAGCGCTGACGATGGCCGAGTATTTTCGCGACGACGAGCATCGCGATGTGTTGCTGCTCATCGATAATATTTTTCGGTTCATCCAGGCAGGCATGGAGGTGTCCGGCTTGATGGGCCAGATGCCGTCGCGCCTGGGTTATCAGCCAACCATGGGCACCGAGTTGTCGCAACTGGAAGAGCGCATTGCCAATACCGATACCGGTGCCATTACCTCGATCCAGGCGGTCTACGTGCCGGCGGATGATTTCACCGATCCGGCGGCGGTGCATACCTTCTCGCATCTGTCTGCGTCGATCGTGCTGTCCCGCAAGCGGGCGAGTGAAGGACTTTATCCCGCCATCGACCCATTGCAGTCCAGTTCCAAGATGGCCACACCCGGCGTGGTCGGCCAGCGGCACTACGCTCTTGCGCAGGACATCCGGCGTACACTCGCCCAATACGCCGAGCTCAAGGACATCATCGCCATGCTCGGCCTTGAGCAGCTTTCGCCGGAGGACCGCAACGTGGTTGCCCGTGCCCGCCGCCTGGAACGCTTTCTCACCCAGCCGTTCTTCACCACCGAGCAGTTCACCGGAATCAAGGGCAAACTGGTCAGTCTTGACGATGCGCTGGACGGCTGCGAGCGCATCCTGCGCGATGAATTCAAGGATTACCCGGAAAGCGCGCTCTACATGATTGGCGCGATTGGCGAAGCGAAAGAGAAAGCGAAGTCCGCCCAATCCCCCGCCAAGCCCGAGTCAAAAACCGCAACCG
>WOZT01000205.1:1496-6909 GCA_011620145.1 Gammaproteobacteria bacterium
AACCGCAACCGAAACACCACCCGAGCCACAACCGAAACTCGGCGCGAAGCCCCGACCGGCTGCGGCACCTGCGGTCAGCGCGCATGAATCTTAAGGTTCTCCTTCCCTTCGAGGTCTTCACGGACAAGACCGGCGTATTGCGCATTGTCGCGGAAACACACGAAGGCTCGTTCGGTCTGCTGCCGCGCAGGCTTGATTGTGTCGCGGCGATCGTACCGGGGATACTGGTTTTCGAGACTGAAGCCGACGGCGAAACCTGCATCGCCGTCGACGAAGGCGTACTGGTCAAATCCGGAGCCGACGTGCTGGTCTCCGTCCGCAACGCAGTGGGTGGAACCGATCTGGGCAAGCTGCGCGAGGCGGTAGAGCAGCAATTCCTGAATCTGGACGAGCAGGAAAAAAGCGTACGTTCGATACTGGCAAAACTGGAAAGCGGGTTGGTGCGGCGCTTGGCCGAGTTCCATCATGACTAAGGGATCGGAAGACCAGCCCACGACCGGCGAAACCAAATTCAGCCACCAGGTGGGCGAAAAGGCAGCGCGCAAGCTCAAGGCGCAACGCCATGTCACCCAGACGGTCTGGTCCGGCCTGGGCATGATGGGCCTGGTGGGCTGGTCGGTGGCGGTGCCCACGCTGCTCGGCGCCGCCATCGGGGTTTGGCTGGACAAGCACTACCCCAGCAGTCATTCATGGACGCTCATGCTGCTGGCGATCGGCCTGGGACTCGGCTGCTTCAATGCCTGGCATTGGGTGGCGAAGGAAGACCGGGAGATGCACGAGCAGGAGAAGGACAATCATGAATGACTCGCTGAGTCTGGCGCTCGCTGTGGCCGCAGGAACATTGCTGGGAACATTTTTCTTCGCCGGCCTGTGGTGGACCGTTCGCAAGAGTGCGGCGTCCAGGCGGCCGGCGCTTTTGTTTTTCAGCAGCCTGCTGTTGCGGACCTGTATTGTGGTCGTCGGATTTTATTTCATCCTCGGGGACGATTGGCGGCGCCTGCTTGCGGGCCTGCTCGGTTTTATCGTTGCCCGCCTCGCCGTGCTGCGAGTGACCCAGGCGATGGAACGCAGCGACAGGTCGCCGCAGGAGGCCAGCCGTGCATCTTAGTCCCGATGCCGTCGTCTTTTGGCAGTCCGGCTTTGTCAAGCTGAATGCCACGATCGCTTACACCTGGGGCCTGATGGCGGTGCTGGCGATTGGCTCAAAACTTGTCACACGCAAGCTCGCCACGGGCCTGCAACGTTCGCGCTGGCAGAATCTTCTGGAAATAATCGTCAGCGGGATCAACAAGCAAATCGAAGAAGTCGGAATGGCGGAGCCCGGCAAATACATCGGCTTTGTCGGCACCCTGTTTCTGTTTGTGGCGACGGCAACCCTCTTCACCATCGTTCCCGGCTATGAGCCGCCGACCGGTTCGCTCTCGACCACCGCGGCGCTGGCGATCTGTGTGTTCGTGGCGGTGCCACTGTTCGGCATCGAGGCGGGCGGTTTGCGAGAATATCTCAAAGCCTATCTGCAGCCGACGGTCATCATGCTGCCGTTCAATATCATCAGCGAACTGTCGCGCACTCTCGCCCTGGCGATCCGCCTGTTCGGCAACATGATGAGCGGGACGCTGATACTGGCCATTTTGTTGACCATCACGCCCTTCATTTTTCCGATCGCAATGAGCGCGCTCGGCTTGCTGACCGGCATGGTGCAAGCCTATATTTTCAGCATTCTTGCCACGGTCTACATTGCGGCTGCCACACAAGTCCGCAAGCCGGAACCAGCGTCAGGAGAGAAACATTGAAGCCTCAACGACGCCCATCAAAGGACCCATCATGGACAGCATGACCATTATCGCGGTGGCCTCGATCATCACCGCGGGCATCACGATCGCGGTAGGAGTGATCGGGCCTTCGCTTGGCGAGGGTAGAGCAGTCGCAACGGCGCTGACGTCGCTGGCGCAACAACCCGATGCTTCCGCCACCATTACCCGGACGCTGTTCGTGGGTTTGGCGATGATCGAATCCACCGCCATCTACTGCTTTGTTGTCTCGATGATTCTCATCTTCGCCAACCCGTTCTGGAATCACGCCATCGCGCAAGCCGCTGGAAAGTAGGCCATGTTGATTGACTGGTTTACCGTCGGTGCGCAAGTCGTCAACTTCCTCATCCTGGTGTGGTTGTTGAAGCGCTTTCTTTATCGGCCGATTCTCGATGCCATCGACGCGCGGGAAAAGCGCATCGCCAGCGAGCTGGCCGACGCGGCCGCCAGGATGGCCGAGGCCGCGGCGATGCGCGACGATTTCGACCGCAAGAGCGAAGCGTTCGAGCAGCAGCGCGCGACGCTTCTCAAGCAGGCCACCGATGCGGCAAAGGCCGAACGGCACCGGCTCATGGATGAAGCGCGCCAGGCGGCCGAGGCCTTGAGCGCCAAACGGATGCAAGCCCTGAATGACGAGGTGCACAGCCTGAGCCAGGCCATTGCTCGGCGGGCGCAGCACGAGGTGTTCGGCATCGCACGCAAGGCCCTGACCGGGCTGGCCTCGGCAAGTCTGGAGGAGCGTATGGTCGAGGTGTTCATTGGCCGCTTGCGCGACCTCGACGGCCACGCCCGGGAAAACTTCGCCAGGGCCCTGGAAGCAGCCTCCGGAGCGGCGCTCGTGCGCAGTGCGTTCGACTTGCCGCCGGCACAGCAGGGCGCGGTGCAACAGGCGCTCGGCGAAATCTTTGGACAGGAGGTCCACGTCAGTTTCCAAACGGCGCCGGATCTGGTCAGCGGTATCGAAGTCACCGCGAGCGGCCAACGGGTGGCGTGGAGTATTGCCAATTACCTGACGTCGCTGGAAAAGAACCTCGGCGAACTGCTGAAAGTGCAATCCATACCCGAGGTCAACGCAGAGCCAGAGCTGGATAACTCCAAGTCAGCAACCAAACGTCTATAAGAATGGAACCTCAGACCCTTCAGGAAATTATCGACCGCGCGTTTGCCGGACTAGGCCAGGCACGGGAAGACTCCGCGCCGCAGCTCGTGCTGCGCGAGGTTGGCACCATCACCAGCATCGCCACCGGCATCGCGAAGGTGGCCGGTCTGCCGGGGGTGGGGTTCGATGAAGTATTGCGATTTCCCGGCGACGTGTATGGCATCGCCTTCAACGTCGACGAAGACGAAATCGGCGCCGTCTTGCTCGGCGACTACTGGGAGTTGCATGCCGGTGATGAGGTGGAACGCCGAGGGCATGTGGTGGACATCCCGGTGGGTGAGGGGCTGATCGGACGCATCATCAATCCACTGGGGCGGCCTCTGGATGGCAATGGCCCGGTGGTTTCCAGCGCACGTCTGCCCGTCGAACGCCCCGCGGCGCATATCATGGATCGCGCACCCGTCACCGTACCCCTGCAAACCGGCATCAAGGTCATTGACGCGCTCATTCCTGTCGGGCGCGGTCAGCGCGAGTTGATTCTGGGGGACCGGGCGACAGGCAAAACAGCCATTGCGCTCGACACCATTCTCAACCAGAGCGGGCAGAACGTGCTGTGCGTCTATTGCGCCATCGGGCAGCGCGCCTCCGGGGTGGCCAAGACGATCGCCACCCTGCGTGAAAAGGGCGCGCTGGATTACACCATCGTGGTCGTCACCGAGGGCAACGATCCGCCCGGTCTCGCGTACATCGCGCCTTACGCGGCGACCAGCATTGCGGAACACTTCATGGAGCAAGGCCGCGACGTGCTGATCGTTTACGACGATCTGACGCAGCACGCGCGCGCGTATCGCGAGCTGTCGCTGCTGTTGCGCCGCCCCCCCGGCCGGGAAGCATTTCCCGGCGATATCTTTTATATCCACTCACGGCTGCTGGAGCGCGCAACCCACTTGCGCCCGGAACTGGGCGGTGGTTCGCTCACAGCGCTCCCTATTATCGAAACCGAGGCCGAGGATATTTCGGCCTACATCCCCACCAACCTGATCTCCATCACCGACGGGCAGATCTACCTTTCGCCTTCCTTGTTCGAACTGGGCGTGCTGCCCGCAATCGATGTCGGCAAATCCGTTTCGCGCGTTGGCGGCAAGGCGCAACTGGCGGCGTACCGCGCGGTGGCGGGCGATCTCAAGCTTGCCTACGCGCAGTTCGAGGAACTTGAGACCTTTGCCAGGTTTGGCGCGCGCCTGGATGAGGACACGCGCAAGGTCATCGAACACGGGCGGCGTATCCGTGCCTGCCTCAAGCAGGTTGAATCCGCTCCGATTTCCGTACCCGTACAGATTGCCGTGCTGCTGGCGTTGACTGCGGAGCTTTTTGATGGCGTGCCGCTTGAGCGGATGACCGATGCCGAGCATGCCGTGCGCACGGCTGCACTGGGGATTCCGGCAGAAGTGGGGGCGCGCTTGGAAGGCGCCGACCGGTTGAGCGATGAAGATCGCGAAGCGATCATCGCGATCGCCCGCCAGGCGCTCAAGGAATTCAGCGCAACGCCCGATGCTTCCAGGCCTGAGTCCAAAACAGCGGTGGGCCCGGGGAGAAAGCATGAGTGACACGGCCGTGAGCCTGCGCCGCAAGATTGCCAGTGCCGGAGATCTCGAGTCCGTGGTGCGCACGATGAAGGCCATGGCGGCATCGAGCATTTCGCAATACGAGCAGGCAGTGCGCGCGCTGGACGATTATTATCGGGCTGTGGAGCTGGGTCTGGCCGCCAGCTTTCGAAAAACGTCGCTCGTTGTCGCCGGGACGCCGGCGCCGCGGAAGGAAACCGCAACCATTGCCGCAATCGTTTTTGGTTCGGATCAGGGGCTGGTTGGGCAATTCAACGAGGTACTGGCAGAGTTTGTGGTTGAGCAGCTGGAGAAGCAGCCAGGCAAGAAACTTCTCTGGGTAGTCGGTGAGCGAATGCGCGCGCGCTTTGCGGATACCGACCTGCTGGCGAATGAACAATTTATCCTGCCAAATTCCATAAAGGCGATAACGCCCCTGGTTGGAAGCATTCTGGTCGAGGTGGAGTCACAGCGTGCAAAGGGCGCAATTGCGCAGGTTTATGTTTTTCATAACCGCCCTAAGTCCGGCGCGATTTATACCCCTGCGAGTCAGCGCCTGCTGCCACTGGACGACCAGTGGCAGCATGAGCTGGCCGCCATACGCTGGCCTTCCAGCAATTTGCCTGAGGTCATGAACACTGGGGAGCAGACACTGCTGGCGTTGGTGCGCGAATATCTTTTTGTTTCACTTTTCCGGGCGTGCGCCGAATCTCTGGCAAGTGAAAATGCCAGCCGCCTGGCCGCGATGCAACGCGCTGAAAAAAATATCGACGAACTGCTGGTGGATCTGAACCGGGCGTTTCACCGCCTCCGTCAGAGCGGTATCGACGAGGAATTGTTCGACGTGGTGTCCGGCTTCGAGGCGCAGAGCGGGCTCTGGTGACGCAAACGCGACAGTC
>WOZT01000079.1 GCA_011620145.1 Gammaproteobacteria bacterium
AACGCGGCAACCGCCGCCTCGTTGGCCGCGTTCAACACCACGGGCGCCCCGCCACCCGCCCGCAGCGCCTGGTAGGCCAGATCGAGGGCCGGGAAACGCACCCGATCCGGCGCCTCAAAGTTCAATTGACCGATTTGCACCAGATCCAGCAGGGGCAAGCCGACGTCCAGCCGCTGCGGCCAACCCAGGGCATGGGCGATGGGCGTGCGCATGTCGGGATGGCCGAGCTGGGCCAGCACCGAGCCATCGATGTATTCCACCAGGGAGTGCACCACGCTTTGGGGATGCACCACCACCTCGATGCGCTCCGGCGGCAGGCCGAACAACCAGTGCGCCTCGATGACCTCCAGACCTTTGTTCATCAAGGTGGCCGAATCGACCGAGATCTTGCGGCCCATCACCCAGTTGGGATGGGCGCAGGCCGCCTCCGGCGTGACATGCGCCAGTTGTTCCGCCGGGAATTGGCGAAACGGGCCGCCCGATGCGGTGAGCAGCAAGCGGCGCACTCCCGCGCCATCCAGGCCGGGTGCGAAATCCCGCGGCAGGCACTGGAAAATGGCGTTGTGTTCGCTGTCGATGGGGATCAGCCGGGCGCCGTGGCGGCGCACCTCATCCATGAACAAGGCCCCGCCCATGACGACGGATTCCTTGTTGGCGAGCAGGACCGTTTTCCCCGCACGCACGGCGCTCAAGGTGGGCAACAGTCCGGCGGCGCCCACGATGGCCGCCATCACGGCGGTTACCTCCGGCAGACTGGCGGCCTGGATCAAGCCCGCCTCGCCGTGCCACACCGTGGTGGGCACACCGGCTGCGTCCAATCCCGCCCGCAGCCGCTCGGCGGCATCAACGCTGTCGACCACCGCCACATCCGGACGGAAGCGTCGGCATTGCTCGAGCAAGCGCTCGCCCTGCCGATGGGCCGTGAGCGCCACCACCCGGAATCGCTCAGGGTGCCGCGCCACCACGTCCAGGGTGCTGCAGCCGACGCTGCCGGTGGCTCCGAGGATGCACAGGCCGGTCACAGCCATCCCTGCGCCCTGCCCAGTCCCCAGGTGAAAATGGGGGCTGCGGCGGTGAGGCTGTCGATACGATCCAGAATACCGCCATGGCCGGGCAACAAATGGCCCGTGTCCTTGACGCCCATCTGGCGCTTGAACATGCTCACTGTCAGATCACCCACGACCGAACCCGCCACCGTAACCAGGCATACTCCGGCATAGACCCCCACGGTGGGGATGTCCAGTCCCAACAAAGCCGCGCCCAGAAGACCGGTCAGCGTACCTGCGCCGAGCCCCCCCCAGTATCCTGCCCAGGTCTTGCCCGGACTCACCCGTGGCGCCAGCTTGCGCCCTCCGAACCGCCGGCCGGTGTAGTAAGCACCGCCATCGGCCAGCCAGATCATCACCAGCAGCAGCAACAGCCAACGCGGACCCTGGGGCATGCCATGCAACACCACCAGCGCCAGCCAGGCGGGAACCAGCAGCGCCAGCCCCACCACCAGCTTGCGGCCGCGCAGCAAGGCGCCGCTCGGCAGGCCAGCAGGGAAGCGCATGACCCATACGGTGGCCAGCACCCACCACAGCAGCGCTGCGCCGAGCAGGACGTTGACCGTGGCGAGATCGCCCAGCACATAGGCCACTGCCAGCAGCGGAAGCAGAAACAGACCGGCCGCCCGACCGCCGTCATGCGGCCAACCCATCAGGGCCGTCCACTCCTGCCCTGCACCCCAGACGACGCCCGCAAACAAAACCGCCACCCAGGCATTGGGCAGGAACAGGACGGCGGCCACCACGGGCGGGATGATCCACAGGGCGGTCCGGACGCGGTCACTGATCATCGGCGGGCTCCATCATCGCTCCCGAAGACGGCGGTTCCGTTCGGCCGAAGCGGCGCTCCCGCCCCCCGTACCAGGCCAGCGCGCTGCTCAGTTCGGCAGGCCCGAAATCAGGCCAGAGGGTGTCGCAGAAATACAGTTCCGCATAGGCCAGGTGCCACAACAGGAAATTGCTGATGCGATATTCCCCGCCGGTGCGGATCAGCAGATCGGGATCGGGCAGATCGCCCAAGGCCAGGGTTGCGCCCAGATCGGCCTCGGTAATCTCCTCCGCCCGCAGGGTTGCGGCCTCGATGCGCCGACCCAGCGCACGCACGCCCTGAACAAGGTCCTGACGACCGCCATAGCCCAGCGCGATGACCAGCACCATGCCCGGATTGTCGGCGGTGCGCCGTTCGCTGGCTTCCATCACTGCCGTCAGGGTTTGCGGGAGCCGTGCCCGATCGCCGATAAAACGCACCCGCACCCCCTCGGCGTGGAGCGTGTCCAGCTCCACCCCCATGGTGCGCACGAACAGCTCCAGCAAAAAACCCACTTCCGCTGCGGGGCGAAACCAGTTCTCGCTGCTGAAGGCGTAGAGGGTGAGGACACTGACCCCGGCATCGCGGCAGGCCCGCACCACGGCGCGCGTGGCGCGAACCCCGGCTTCATGGCCATACAGACGTGGCTGTCCGCGCTGTGTCGCCCAACGCCCGTTGCCATCCATGATGATGGCCACGTGCCGGGGCACGACGTTCATGGAAACTGGATTCATGGGAGGACCCCCGGTCTTGCCGAAGGCGGAAATGCGGCAGGCGACAAAGAGACCCCAGGGCTCATCAGACCTGCATCAATTCGTGTTCTTTCTCTTCCAGGACGCGGTCGATTTGCGCGATGTGTTCATCGGTAATCTTCTGCATCTCCTCCTGGGCACGCCGCACCAGGTCTTCGCTGGTGAGCTTTTCTTTTTCGAGCTGCTTGAAATGATCGTTGGCGTCACGCCGGATGGCGCGCACCGCCACCTTGGCATTCTCCCCTTCATGACGCACCACCTTGACCAGGTCACGGCGCCGTTCCTCGGTCAGGGGTGGCAGGATGATGCGGATCACCATGCCGGCGGTATTGGGGGTAATCCCTAAGTCGGAAGCCATGAGGGCTTTTTCCACGGGCGCCACCATGTTTTTTTCCCAGGGGGTAATGGTCAGCGTGCGCGCGTCGGTTACCGCCACGCTCGCCACCTGCCCCAGCGGCATGTCACTGCCGTAATAAGGGACGGTGATGTGATCCACCAGGCTGGTATGTGCCCGGCCGGTACGGATCTTGGAGAGGTTATGCCGCAGCACCTCGATGCTTTTCTTCATCCGTTCCGCGGCATCCTTGCGGATTTCATCGATCATCTCATGCTCCCAGACGATTCGCCTGCACGGGCGCGCCAGCGCCGTTATCCACAGTCGTCCCCACGGTTTGATCGCCGGTCACGATCCGCATCAAGGCGCCTTCCTGCTTGATGTCGAACACCCGCAGGGGCAAGCTGTGATCCCGGCACAACACGATGGCCGTGGTATCCATCACCATCAAGCGCCGATCCAGAACCTCATCGTAATTCAGGTGGTCGTAACGCCGGGCACTGGGGTCCTTGACAGGATCGGCGCTGTACACGCCATCCACTTTCGTGGCCTTGAGCAGCAAGTCGGCGCTGACCTCGATGGCGCGCAGGCTGGCGGCCGTGTCCGTGGTGAAAAACGGATTTCCGGTCCCCGCCGCAAACAGGACCACGCGGCCTTTTTCCAGATGCCGGATGGCCCGGCGGCGGATATAGTCCTCGCACACCTGGTTGATGCGCAGCGCCGACATGACCCGGGCAAAAACGCCCAGGCGTTCCAGGGCATCCTGCAGCGCCAGGGCATTCATCACCGTGGCCAGCATGCCCATGTGATCGGCGGTGACGCGATCCATGCCGGCATCCGCCAGACCCGCTCCACGAAAGATATTGCCGCCACCGATCACCACGCCGATCTGGACACCCAGGTCGCGCACATCGCGTACCTCCTCGGCCATGCGACCGATCACGGCCGGGTCGACCCCATAATCGGTCTCCCCCATCAGGGCTTCGCCACTGATCTTGAGGAGGATACGGCGATAAGCGGGAGCGGCTGGCGTCATGGCGTCCTCGGGAGGATTGAAGGAGTCTGGCGCAGCAGGGCACTCAGATCGCTGAGTGTCCCGCTTGCAATCGACTGTCCAGCGGGTTCAGCCGCCGCGTACCTGCGCCATCACTTCCTCGGCAAAATTCTCGGTCTTCTTCTCCACGCCTTCGCCCACTTCCAGGCGCACAAAGCGCATGACCTGGGCACCGGCCTGCTTGAGGCGCTGACCCACGGTCAGATCGGCATCCTTGACGAAGGGCTGGCCCACCAGAGCGACTTCACTCAGGTACTTGCGCACACGACCGTCGACCATCTTCTGGATGATCTCCTCGGGCTTGCCGCTTTCACGCGCCTGGGCCTCGAAGATCTCCCGTTCCTTGGCCACCAGCTCGGCGGGCACCTCATCGGGCGAAATACACAGCGGACGGCTGGCAGCGATGTGCATGGCGATATCCCGCGCCAGCGCCTCGTCGCCGCCCTTGAGATCCACCACGACGCCAATCCGGCTGCCGTGGCTGTAGAGCCCGAACACATCGCCCTGGCGAGCCAGGTGCTCGAAGCGCCGCACGGCGATGTTCTCGCCGATCTTGGCCACCATTTCGCGGCGCCGCTCGTCCACGCTCGCCCCGCTGGGCAAGGACAACGCCAGCAAGGCATCCAGATCGACCGGCGCCGCAGCCAGCGCCGCCTCGGCGACTTGGTTGGCGAAGGTCTGGAACTCGTCCCCACCGCCCACAAAATCGGTCTCGCAATTGACCTCGATGGCAATCGCCGCGCTCCCCGTCGCGTCGCGCTGCACCACCACGCGCCCTTCGGCCGCCACGCGGCCGGCTTTCTTGTCGGCCTTGGCGAGCCCCTGCTTGCGCATCAGCTCAATGGCCTGATCCAGATCCCCCGCCGTCTCGGTAAGGGCCTTCTTGCATTCCATCATTCCTGCGCCAGTGCGTTCGCGCAGCTCTTTGACCATGGTCGCCGTAACGGACATGAAAATCTCCTTGGGATCGATGCAATCCGGTTGCGGGCTTCAGTGAGTGGCTTCAGGCGCATCCGCCACGCGTGCAGGCGCCACCTCGGCCTCGACTTCGATGAAGTCATCGCCCATCAAGCCGGCATCGGCGCGACCGTGCTTGCCTTCCAACACCGCATCCGCCATGAGCTGGGCATACAAGCCCACGGCGCGCATGGCGTCGTCGTTGCCGGGGATGGTGTAGTTCACGCCCAACGGCGAGTTGTTGGTGTCCACCACGCCGATCACGGGGATACCGAGCTTGGCGGCCTCGCTCACGGCAATGGCTTCATGGCCGACATCGACGATGAACAGCGCGTCGGGCAGCCGGTTCATGTCCTTGATACCGCCCAGGCTGCGCTCCAGCTTCTCGCGCTCGCGGCTCAGCATCAACGCTTCTTTCTTGCTCAGCTTGTCCAGGGTGCCGTCCTCGGTCATCAGCTCGAGGTTCTTGAGCCGACGGATGGACTGACGCACGGTCTGCCAGTTGGTCAGCATGCCGCCCAGCCAGCGATGCGCGACGAAAGGCATGCCGCAACGCGCGGCCTGTTCACGCATATGATCGGAAGCGGCGCGCTTGGTGCCCACGAACAAGATCGTGCCGCCACCGGCCACAATCTTGCGGCCATGGTCCAGCGCCTCGCGCAGCAAGGGCAGGGTATGCTCAAGATTGATGATGTGGATATTGTTGCGGGCGCCGAAGATGTAAGGCGCCATGCGCGGATTCCAATACCGGGTCTGGTGGCCGAAGTGAACACCGGCTTCAAGCAGTTGACGCATCGAAATATCAGGCATGATCAAGAACTCCAGATGTGTGGGTTAAGCCTCCGCGCGCCCCAGATTGCCACCTGTTTCCAGGCACCCAGCAAGCTGTGACGGCGCGCGTGTGGAATAATTCCGCCCCTGACCGTCCTCTGGACAGCCGGGTTGCGGGCTAAGTTGTTGCTGAAAAAGCCGGCGATTTATACCATAGACCTTCATTTCACGACAAATCGGCCGGGAGCCGGGCCATCCGCTCACCCGCCATTCCCTTGCGCCCTCCTTCCATGATGAGCCCCACCATGCAGGTCAATCTGAAAACGCCTGAAGAACAGGAAAAAATGCGCGTGGCCGGCCGGCTGGCCGCGCGGGTACTGGAGATGATCGCTCCCCATGTGCAACCGGGGGTGACCACTGAGCAACTCGACCGCCTGTGCCACGATTATATCGTGGAGGAACAGCGCGCCATCCCCGCGCCGCTCAACTACAACGGCTTCCCCAAGTCCATCTGCACCTCGGTCAACCACGTGGTCTGCCACGGCATCCCGGGACCGAAGGTGCTCAAATCGGGCGATATCGTCAACCTGGACATCACCGTCATCAAGGATGGTTTCCACGGCGACACCAGCGCCATGTTCTTTGTCGGCGAGGGCTCGGTGCTGGCACGGCGATTGGTGCAGGTGACCCGGGAAGCCCTGTTCGTCGGCATCAACCTGGTCCGGCCGGGCGTGCGGCTGGGCGATATCGGCGCCGCCATCCAGGCCTATGTGGAGCGGGAGCGCTTCAGCGTGGTGCGGGAATATTGCGGCCATGGCATCGGCCGGGTGTTCCACGAGGATCCTCAAGTGCTGCACTACGGCACCCCCGGCACCGGCCTGATCCTGCAGGCCGGCATGTGTTTCACCATCGAGCCCATGGTCAACACCGGCAAACGCCAGGTGAAGCTGCTGCCCGACGGCTGGACCGTGGTCACCAAGGACCACAGCCTGTCGGCCCAATGGGAACACACCTTGCTGGTGACCGAAACCGGGCACGAAATCCTCACCCTGCGGTCTGACGAAGATGTGCTCCATCCCGGTCAGCCGGGATAAACCCACT
>WOZT01000276.1:0-3306 GCA_011620145.1 Gammaproteobacteria bacterium
CCACGGCCAGGGCCGGGAACACATGCCCGCCCGTGCCGCCCGCCATGATCAGCACGCCCCCGCCGCTCACGAACGCGCCTCGCGATTCTTCGTTTGCAAGGGTGGTTCGTTGTTCTCGAGACTGACCCGCAGAATCAGCGCGATGATGACGCACACCACCAACAGGCTGCTGCCGCCATAGCTCATCAGGGGCAAGGTCAGACCCTTGGTGGGCAGCAAGCCCATGTTGACGCCAAGGTTGATGAAGGCCTGGCTGGCCAGCCACACGCCCAATCCAATCGTCAGATAGGCGCCGTACCAATGCCCGCGCTGGGCGGCCGCATTGGCGATGCGCAGGCTGCGCCAGAACAACAGACCATAAAGTGCGATGACCACCAGGGAACCCACCAGGCCAAGCTCCTCAGCCAGGATGGCAAACAGGAAATCGGTGTGAGCTTCCGGCAGATAGAACATCTTCTGGACACTGCTGCCCAGCCCCAGACCGAACCAATGGCCCGAGCCGATCGCCATCAGCGACTGGGTGAGTTGAAAACCGGTGTTGTAGGGATCCGCCCAGGGGTCCATGAAACCGGTGAGCCGGGCCAAGCGGTAGGGTGACAGCGTGATCAGCAGATACAGACTCCCCACCCCAGCGCCCAACAGCAGAATGAAGGGCAGGATCGGCGCACCCGCCACCCAGAGCATGACCATGACAGCCAGGGTCAAGACCACCGCCGCCCCCAAGTCCGGTTCGACCAGCAGCAGCAGACCGGCAGCCGCGAGCAGCGCCATCACCTTGCCCACGCCAAAGAAGGTATCCCGTACCTCCACCTGACGGCGCACCAGAAATCCCGCGAGATAAATGAGCAAGCCAAGTCGGGCGGGCTCGGAGACCTGGATTCGGAGCACCACCAGATCCAGCCAGCGGGCACTGCCGTTGACCACCTTGCCCACCCCAGGTACCAACACCACCACCAGCAAGGCGAAGCTGATCGCCATCAATGTGAAGCCCAACTGCTGCAGTCGATCGAGTGGAAGCCGCAGCACCAGGGCGCCCAGCCCCAGCCCCAGCAGGGCGTAGAGGCACTGGCGGCGGAAAAAACGGAACGGGTCGTTGAACTGGTGATCCGCCAGCGGCATGGAAGCGGAAGCCACCATGATCAATCCCAGCGCCAGCAAAGTCAGCGCTGTAAGCAGCAACGGCGTATCCAGGCGCGCCAAAAGGTCACTCCAGCGGGCTGGGCGAGCAGCAGCGGGGAGTGTCGCGGCGCTCATGGCTTCAATTCCTGTGCCGCCGCGGCAAAAGCCTCGCCGCGATGATGGTAGTCGCGGAACATGTCCAGGCTGGCGCAGGCAGGTGACAGGAGCACGGCATCACCGGCACGTGCCTGCTGCACCGCCAGCCGGACCGCCTCGCCCATGTCGCGGGCCCGCAAAATCGCCGTTGTTCCCGCCAAAGCCTCCGCCAAGGCGTCAGCATCCTGGCCCATCAGAATCGCGGCCCGCACCTTGCCCGCCACCCAGGGCCGCAAGGCGGAGAAATCCTGCCCCTTGCCCTGACCGCCGGCGATCAGCACCAAGGGACCCGGCACCCCGCGCAAGGCGGCGACCGTGGCGCCCACGTTGGTGCCCTTGGAATCATCGATGAAGCGCACCCCGCCCACCTCGGCAATCAGCTGGGTCCGATGGGGCAGTCCCCGGAACTGGCGCAGGGCCTGAAGGGCGGCTGCTCGTGGCAGCGCCAGTGCATCAGCCATCGCCAGGGCCGCCAGGGCATTGGCCTGATGGTGTTCGCCCACCAGCGCCAGCTCTGTCACCGGCAGCAGTGTTTCACTTCCCGCGGCCAGCCAGCGGCGTCCCTGGCGAGAGATCACGCGGTAATGGCTGGGATCCTCGCTGGCGAGAGCGAACCAGCGGGCCGGTTCCCCGGGAGAGGCCATCGCCACCACCCGCGCGTCCTCGGCGTTGAGCACCCGCAGTGGGGGTTCCCGGCCCGGCGCGGCGCGGAAAATGCGTGCCTTGGTGGCGGCATAGGCCGCCAGGGATCCATGGCGGTCGATGTGGTCTTCCGAGAGGTTGAGCACGGTGGCCACGCGGGCATTCAGCGCCTCCGTGGTCTCCAACTGAAAACTGGACAGCTCCAGCACATACAGGTCGATGTCATCCGCCAGCAGGTCCAGCGCCGGAGTGCCCAGGTTACCCCCCACGCCCACCCGCAGGCCCGCCGCCCGGGCCATCTCGCCGAGCAGCGCCGTCACCGTGCTCTTGCCATTGGACCCCGTGATCGCCGCGATCGGCGCCCGCGCCACCCGTGCGAACAGGGCGATATCACCTTCCACCGGCACCCCCCGCGCGCGCGCCTGGGTCAGGGCCGGTTCCTGCGGTGCCACGCCGGGAGAGAGCAGGATACGGCTGGCACCAGCGAAGGACGCCGCCGACAAGGGTCCACAATGAACCGTCACGCCGGGGCAGGAGGTCTGCAACGCGGCCAGCTGAGGCGGATGCGCGCGGGTATCCACCACCCGGAACGGCTCCCCCTGGCGATGGAGGTAGCGCGCCACCGACAGCCCGGTCACGCCCAAGCCGACCACGACGGTCTCGGGAACGGCGGCAGGACGGGTGGATGGCTTCATCGGATCCTCCCTCACCGCAACTTCAGGGATGACAGACCGATCAGCACCAGGATCACCGTGATGATCCAGAAGCGCACGATCACCCGCGGTTCGGGCCAGCCCATCAGCTCGAAATGGTGATGGATGGGCGCCATGCGGAAGATGCGCCGGCCGGTGAGTTTGAACGAGGCCACCTGCAGCATCACCGAGACGGTTTCCATGACGAACACCGCCCCCATGATCCCCAGCACGATTTCCTGCCGCACCACCACGGCCACCGTCCCCAGGGCGGCGCCCAGGGCCAGCGCGCCCACATCGCCCATGAACACCATCGCGGGATAGGTGTTGAACCACAGAAAGGCGAGCCCGGCGCCGCCAATGGCGGCGCAGAAAATCAGCATCTCCCCCGCCCCCGGCACATGAGGGATCCCGAGGTAAGGCGCGAATTGGGCATGCCCGCCCACGTAGGCGAACACCCCCAGCCCCGCCGCCACCAGCACGGTGGGCATGATGGCCAGACCATCCAGGCCATCCGTCAGATTCACCGCGTTGCTGGTGCCGACAATGACGAAATAGGTAAACGGGACAAACAGCCAGCCCATCGACCAGGCCACACCCTTGAAGAACGGGACGATCAGGGTGGTTTCCGCAGGGACCTGAGCGGTGAGGTAGAGCGCCAAGGCCGCCGCCAGGCCAACGATCGACTGCCCAAGGT
>WOZT01000276.1:3406-6790 GCA_011620145.1 Gammaproteobacteria bacterium
GCGGTGAGGTAGAGCGCCAAGGCCGCCGCCAGGCCAACGATCGACTGCCCAAGGTATTTCTGGCGAGCGCTCAAGCCATTGCTGGAACGCCGGTAGATCTTCAGGTAATCGTCCATCCAGCCGACCAGCCCGAACAACAGGGTCGTGACCAGAACGATCCAGATGTAACGGTTGCTGAGATCCGCCCAGAACAGGGTGCTCAGGCTGATGCACAACAGAATCAATGCGCCGCCCATGGTGGGCGTCCCCGCCTTGGACAAATGGGACTGCGGGCCGTCGCTGCGGATCTGCTGGCCGAGCTGACGGCGGGTCAGGCGTTCAATCAGCACAGGACCGAGCAACAGCCCCAGGGCCAGCGCGGTCAGCATGCCCATGATGGCCCGCAGCGTGATGTAGCTGAAGGCGTGGAATCCGCTGTGGTAACTCACCAGTTGCTGGGTCAGCCAATACAACATCTCAATCCACCTGCCGCAGGGCCGTGATCACCCTTTCCATGGCCATGCGCCGCGAACCCTTGATGAGGATCGTGAGCGGTGCGGTGCAGCGCTTCAGATCCGCCGAGAGTCCCGCCACCAGTTGTGCCTGATCCCCGTAATGCCGGGCACCGGCCCCAAATGTCTCAACCGCCGCTGCACTCAGCGGCCCCACCGCATAGAGCCGGCTGATCCCGCGGTCACGGGCATATGTCCCGATCTCGCCATGCAGCGCCGCGCCGTTCTCACCCAACTCGGCCATATCCCCCAGCACCAGCCAGCGTTCACCCGCCAGTTCGGCCAGCACCGCGACCGCCGCCTGGAGGGAAGTGGGGTTGGCGTTGTAGCTGTCATCGATCAAGTGCGTCCCATCCCGGCCGACGAGCCAGTTCAATCGTCCCGGCGCCGGACGGGCATCCGCGAGTCCGGCGGCAATGGCAGCCGTCGACAGCCCCAGCGCCTCCCCCACGGCGGCGGCAGCCAGTGCATTGCGCAGGTTGTGCAGACCCAGAAATCCGAGCGCCACATCGGCTTCACCGGCGGGCGTGGCAAGGCGGAACACCTGTCGCGCCCCTGCGCCGTCGATCAGCATCCGGCGCTGGGCCGGATCGGTTCGCACATCCGCATCGGGGGAAAAACCAAAGCGGATCACGCGCGCGTGGGTCAGGCCAGCCCAATAGGCGGCAAAGGGATCATCGGCATTGATCACCGCAACGCCCTCCGCCGGGAGCGCCGCAAGCAGCTCGCCCTTGGCCCGCGCCACGCCCTCGACAGAGCCGAAACCTTCCAGATGGGCGCGACCGGCCTGGGTAATCAGGCCAATCCGCGGGCGCGCCCAAGCCGCGAGCTCGGCGATCTCACCGGGATGATTGGCGCCCAGTTCGAATACCGCAGCCCAATGCAGGCTCGGGTCCAAGCCCAGGAGACTCAGCGGCAAACCCAGTTCGTTGTTGTAATTGCCCGGTGTCGCCCACACCGGTCCCTGGCCACCCAGGATGGCAGCGATCATTTCCTTGACCGTGGTCTTGCCGTTGCTGCCGGTCAACGCCACCACCGGCCCGGAAAACTGCGCGCGCCAATGGGTCGCCAGCGCAATCAGCGCCGCCCGCGGATCCGGCACCACCACCTGCGGCAGGTCCACCGCCGCATCGAAACGGCTCACCAATGCTCCGGCGGCCCCGGCAAACCGGGCCTGCCCCAGGAAAGCATGCCCATCGGTCCGGGCGCCCGGCAGCGCCACGAACAAGGCGCCGGACTGCAACCGCCGGGTGTCGATGGCGACGCCTGCGAAGGGCGCCGCGGGTCCGTGCAACTTGCCCCCGAGCAGGCGGGCAACGTGGTCCAGATCGCCGCGGATCATGGCGTCTCCCCCAGCCACTCGGCCACCACCGCCTCATCCGAGAACGGCTCCTGCCGATCGGCAAAGATCTGTCCCGTTTCATGGCCCTTGCCCGCCACCAGCACCCAGTCTCCCGGGGCTGCGGCTTCGAGCGCACTCACGATGGCGGCGCGGCGGTCGCGCTCGACGCGCACCGGCGTGCCCGCGGGGATGGCTGCACGGATGGCAGCGATGATGGTGTCCGGATCCTCACTGCGCGGATTGTCGTCGGTGAGCACCACCGCATCGGCCAGGCGGCCGGCCACGGCGCCCATCAGCGGGCGCTTGCCCCGATCCCGATCCCCACCGCAACCGAACACGCACACGACGCGCCGGGCGCCGTGTTCACGACAGGCCGCCAGCGCCTGCGCCAGCGCATCGGGGGTATGGGCGTAGTCCACCACTGCCTGCGGGCGCGTGCCGCCACCCAGCCGCTGCATGCGCCCCGGTACCGGCCGAACCACGGACAGGCGCCGCAAGGCCTCATCCCACGCGATTCCGCCCCCCAGCAATGCGCCCAGCACCAACAAGGCATTGGCCACGTTGAATCGTCCCAACAGGGGTAGATGGAGCGCACCCGTTCCCCAATCCCCCGTCAGCACCAGATCCAGGCCGTTTGCGGTCGGCGTCATCGCCCGGACCCACAGCCGCGATGCGCCGGATCCCAGCCGACCCTGATAAGGCGAAAATCCCGCCCACACCACCTCGCAGCGCGCCGACAGGGCCGCACGCATCGCGGCGGATGCCGGGTCCTCGCTCCACAGCACGGCGAGGCGCAGGGCCGCTTGTTCGAACAAGCGCCGCTTGGCGGCGGCGTAGGCCGCTTCGCTGCCGTGATAATCCAGATGGTCGCGCGTGAGGTTGGTAAAGATCGCCGTATCGAAATGCACTGCCGCCACGCGCGCCTGATCCAGGGCGTGGGAGGACACCTCCATGGCCACGGCACGCGCGCCCTCGTCCCGCAGCCGGGCCAACCAAGCCTGCACGGCCACCGCGTCCAGGGTGGTATGGGTGGACGGGACGAGCGCGTCCGGATAGCCGTTGCCCAGGGTGCCCAGCAAGGCGGCGGCGCCCGGTGGATGCCCCAGGGTCTGGGCCAGCAGGTGGGCGCAACTGGTCTTGCCGTTGGTGCCGGTGATGCCGATCACCCGCAGGTCTGCCGCAGGCTCCCCGAAGAAACGCCCGGCCAGCGCACTGGCATGGGCCCCCAAGTCCGGCACCGCCACCATCGGGATGGCCAGTTGCGGCAAGGGCTCGGCCCATCCCGCAGGATCGAAGGCCACGGCCCGGGCACCGCGCACGGCCGCGTCCAGGGCATGGGTCAGGCCGTGGCGTGATTGGCCGGCGCAGGCGAGAAACAGGTCGCCCGGCCGCACCTGGCGCGAATCCAGCGTGAGCCCGCTCAGCGCCCGATCCATCAATGGCGTGACGCCCCTGGCCCAGGGCGCAAGCAAGGCCGCAAGTGTCCACGATGATGTGTGCATCGGCTCTGCGCTCATCCCAGTTCCTCCGCAGTTTCAGCGGAATGCACCA
>WOZT01000253.1:0-2142 GCA_011620145.1 Gammaproteobacteria bacterium
CGGCCCAGCAATCCCGTGCAGGCCGCAGCAGGCCAACAGAAGTTCGCCATGCTGTGCGCGGCCTGCCACGGCCCGGAGGGCAAGGGCACGCCAGCCCTGGGGGCACCCAACCTGACCGACAACATCTGGTTGTATGGCGGATCGGTAGACACCATCGAGCAAACCATCCGGGGCGGTCGCCAAGGACGCATGCCCGCCCACGAAGCGCTGCTGGGTGCCGACCGGGTGCACCTGATCGCTGCCTATGTGTACGGGCTATCCCACCGGGATGAGCCATCCAAGCCGTGAGAAACACGCCATGATCGATGCGCCAGAGAACATGGAATACCGCCTCGGGCCCCTCTCCCAGACCCTGGCGGTGGTGCTCTGGCCCGCGTTCATCAGTGCGGTCGTGGCCACGGCCGCGTTTTTCTCCCAGGTGGACCCGCATGTGCTGCACCTGGCCACCTGCCCGGAATGGCCCATCAGCCGCGAATTGGGCTACACCCTGGGTTTCTTCATGTTCTGGGGGGTGACTACCCTGTCCAGCCTGCTTACTTTCATCCTGCTGCGGACCCCGGCAGGTCAACCGGCAGAAGGAACTGCGCTCGATGATTCGAATCGTGAGGCGCCATGAACAGCGTTCGTTCCGAACCCCCCCGCCCGACTCCTCCGGGCAGCGAACCGCCCGGTAACGGCTCGCTTTACGTCGCGCGACAGAAAATCCATCCGCGCGAGGTCAACGGCACTTTCCAATTCCTGCGCCGGTTCACGCTGATCGGCGTATTGGGCGCCTTCTATACCCTGTGCTGGGTGCCGTGGGGCGATCGGCAAGCCATTTTGTGGGACTTGCCGGCGCGCCGTTTTCATATTCTGTGGATGACATTCTTTCCCCAGGACTTCATCTACCTGGCCATTTTGCTGGTATTGGCCGCCGTCAGCCTGCTGTTTTTCACCGCCCTGGCCGGTCGGCTCTGGTGCGGGTATACCTGCCCGCAGACCTTGTGGACCGAACTGTTCCTGTGGATCGAGCGCAAGACCGAGGGCGACCGCGCCCAGCGCCTGAAACTGGACAAGGCGCCCTGGACTCGGGAAAAGATCCTGCGCAGGGGAAGCAAGCAGGTGATCTGGATCGCGCTGGGGTTTTGGACCGGACTGACTTTCGTCGGTTACTTCACCCCCATCCGTGAACTGATCACGGAACTGGTCCAGTTCCGGCTGGGGCCGTGGGAGACGTTCTGGGTCTTTTTCTATGGTTTTGCCACCTATGGCAACGCGGGTTTTCTGCGTGAGCAGGTGTGCATTTACATGTGTCCCTATGCGCGCTTCCAGAGCGCCATGTTCGACCGCGACAGCCTGATCATTTCCTATGACGAGCAGCGCGGGGAGCCGCGCGGCAGCCGCCGGCGGGGCAGCGATGTCAAAGCAGCAGGCCTCGGCGATTGCATCGACTGCACGATGTGCGTCCAGGTCTGCCCCACCGGCATCGACATCCGCAAGGGCCTGCAGTACGAATGCATCGGTTGCGCCGCGTGCATCGATGTCTGTGATCAGGTGATGGACCGCATGGGCTATCCGCGGGGCCTGGTGCGCTACACCACTCAGAATGCGCTGGACGGCAAGCCCACCCATATCCTGCGCCCCCGGGTGCTGATCTATGCCACCATCCTGCTGGTGGCCGGCAGCCTCACGCTCTACTCGATCCTCACCCGCCCCAGCCTTTCCATGGACGTCCTGCGGGACCGCAATGCCCTCTTTCGGACCTTGGACGATGGCCGCATCGAAAACAGCTATACCCTGAAGATCAACAATCGCAGCGAAATCACCCACAGCTACCGGCTGGAGGCGCGCGGCATCGAGGGCATCGAGGCCCAGAGTGATCCGGCGACCATCACGCTGTCCCCCGGAGCCGTCCAGCCCATCCCCGCACGGATTCGCGTTCCCGAGGGGACCGTGCAAGGTCCTGTGCATATCGAACTGATACTGCGCACCGTGGATGATCCCGACGCGCCGACGATACGGGAAACCGCCCGTTTCTTCGGGCCCCTGCCGAGGTAGCCGCCATGACATCCCTGTCCACGCCCCCTTGGTATCGCCAGTTCTGGCCATGGTTCATCATGTTCCCCCCCGCGGCAGCCGTGGCGGGGGGATTCTTGACGTTAT
>WOZT01000253.1:2242-6713 GCA_011620145.1 Gammaproteobacteria bacterium
TGGTTCATCATGTTCCCCCCCGCGGCAGCCGTGGCGGGGGGATTCTTGACGTTATGGCTTGCCTTGCAGCATGCCGACAGCGTGCTGCCCGATCGACTGAGCCGGGTTGGTCTCGCGGTTCAGCCGGACCATGCCGTCGGTGCCAGCGGCGCCTCATTCACGATCCATCCCCAGACCGGGCTGCTGCATCTTCGCGTGGACGGAGACGTGTCGACCACACCCTTGACCCTGCGCTGGCTGCACCCCACCCTGCCGGAGCGCGATCAGATCACCGTGCTGCGCCCCATGGCGCCGGGAGAATACGAAGCCCGACCACCCGATGCACTGGACGAAGTGCGTCTGCTGCGCCTGGAAAGCGCGGCGGGCTGGGTTCTGGAAGGCCGCTGGCAACCCCACGCACCGGAAATTCGACTCTTTCCCCTGGTCTCGCGGGAGGGATAAGCCGTGACCGCAGGGTGCTTCCATTGCGGCCAGCCCCTGCCCACCGATACGCCGCGCCAGGTGGTCATCCAGGGGCAGTTGCAGCCGGTCTGCTGCGCGGGCTGTGAAATGGCCGCCCAGTGGATCCAGTCGGCGGGGCTTGGCGCTTATTACCGCTGGCGGACCGAGCCGGCGACTGCGCCGGATGAGTCGACGGATCACGCGCTGTTCCTCGCTTACGATCGGACGCAGGCTCAACAAAGCTTTGTTACCGCACTTCCCGATGGCCATCGGGAAGCCGAATTGCTGGTGGAAAATCTCAACTGCGCCGCCTGCGCCTGGCTGATCGAAGGCGCTCTGGGCGGCCAGCCCGGGGTTGATCGCATTCAGGTCAACGCCGCCAATGGTCGCTTGCTGTTGCGTTTCGATCCGGCCCGAGTGCAGCTGAGCGATCTTCTGGCACGGCTGGCATCCCTGGGCTTTCCGCCCCATCCCCAGCGACCGGGACAAGCCGGCGCCCTGCACCTGCGCGAGCGGCGCCAGGCGCTGAAACGGCTGGCACTCTCGGGCCTGGGCATGATGCAGGCCATGACCTACGCCCTGTCCCTCTATGGCGGCGCCTTCCATGGCATGGATCCGGTCTACGCCGATTTCCTGCGCCTGGTGAGCCTGCTGATCACCACCCCCGTCGTGCTGTATGCCGGGTGGCCATTCTTTGAGAGCGCCGTCCAGGGACTTCGCGCGCGCCGCATTGGCATGGATGTGCCGGTTGCGGTGGCCATTGGCGTCGCCTATGCCGCCAGCGTGCGCAACACCCTGGTCGGCAGCGGACCGGTCTACTTCGATACCGTCTGCATGTTCATCTTCTTCCTGACCCTGGCGCGCTACCTGCAGGCTTCAGCCCGCGCCCGCGCCGGCGAAAGCGGGGATGCCCTGGCGCGCCTGCTGCCAGACACCTGCCTGCGGGAAACCGCCCAGGGCCTGGAAACCATCACCCTGCAGGAATTGCTGCCCGGGGATCGGGTGCGCGTCCCCCCGGGCGCGGCTCTTCCTGCCGATGGGCGGGTGCTGGATCAGGCCGTGTGGATGGATGAATCCCTGCTCACCGGCGAGTCGCGCCCGGTGCGCCGCCTGCCGGGGGATCGTGTGATCGCCGGCAGTGTCAATGGTGAACAGGCCCTGCGCCTGGAAGTGACCGCCTGCAACGCCGACAGCACGATTTCCCATATCGGCCGGCTGTTGCGCAAGGCCCAATCGGAACGACCGACAACGGCCGCGCAGGCCGATCGCCTGGCCGCCTGGTTCGCCCCAGCCGTGCTGCTGGCGGCTGCGGGCAGCGCCTGGCTGTGGCGCGCCGATCCAAGCCGCGCCATGGACGTTGCCCTGGCCGTGCTGGTGGTCACCTGCCCCTGCGCGCTGTCCATTGCCACCCCCACGGCCCTGGTTGCCGCGATGGCCCATTTGCTGTCCCGAGGGGTGGTGGTCATCCGGGGCGCGGCACTGGAAACCCTCTGCGAGGTGCGGCGCGCGGTATTCGACAAGACCGGCACCCTGACCGAAGGCCGGCCGCAGGTGACCCAGATCCATCCCCTGCGCGCCGGATTGACCCGTGACCGGGCGCTGGCGCTGGCCGGAATCCTGGAGCAAGCGGTGCATCATCCCCTGGCCCGCGCCTTCGCTGCCCCCACCGCAACGACCCGCTCGGCCAGCGCGGTGCGACTGGTCGCGGGCGCGGGTGTGGAAGGCCGGATTGAAGGGCGTGTTTTGCGACTGGGACGGCCGGATTTCGCCGCCGCGCTATGGCAGGGCGCCCCCCTCACTGCGCCCGCCGATGGCGCATCAAGCTGGCTTCTGATGGGGGATGAAACTGGCCCCTTGGCCTGGTTTGCCGTCGCCGATCCGGTTCGCCCCGACGCCTCGGCCACTCTGGCACGGCTCCAAGCGCTGGGCTTGAGCTGCCAGATCGCCAGTGGCGATAGCAAGGGGCCGGTGAGCGCGGTAGCACGCGCGGTGGGATGCGCGCAGGCCGACGCCCGGCTGACCCCCGAGGATAAACTGGCTCTGCTCGACGGTTTGCAAACCCGTGGGGAACGGGTGCTGGCGGTTGGGGATGGGGTCAACGACGCCCCGCTGCTGGCGCGGGCGGATGTTTCTGTCGCCATGGCTGCCGGCACCGCCCTGGCACACACCAGCGCCGATCTGATCCTGTTGCAGGATCGCCTGAGCGTCCTGCCCGAGGTGATCGAGACCGCGCGACGTACTCGCCGCATCATCCGCCAGAACCTCGCCTGGGCCCTGGCCTACAATGCCCTGGCCGTCCCCCTGGCGGCGGCGGGCCTGGTCACCCCCTGGCTGGCCTCGCTGGGCATGTCGCTGAGTTCGGTGCTGGTGGTGCTCAATGCGCAACGCCTTTACCGTCCGGCAGCGCCCACACTTGCAGTTGGCGTTCCAACGGTTGCGGTGCAAACGCCATGAATGCCCTGTTTCTGCTCATCCCCTTGAGCCTGGTGCTGGTGGGGCTGGCCGTCGCGCTATTCTTCTGGGCGGTTCACGCGGGCCAGTTCGATGACCTGGATAGTCCGGCCTATCGCATCCTGCTGGATGACTCCCCGCCTGCCGAACCGGAGGACAGGACACCCCCATGAATACCCTGCATTTCGGCTTCATGGCGGCCCTGGTGGCGGGCCTGCTCGGCAGCACCCATTGCCTGGGGATGTGTGGCGGCATCGCCACGCTGGTGGGAAGCGGGAACGGACAGCCCAAGTTCAGTCGCACGCTGGCCTTCAACGCGGGCCGCCTTGGCAGTTATGCCCTGGCCGGCGCCCTGATGGGGGGATTGGGATGGCATTTGGGCACGCCAGTGGGCAGTGCGGCCTGGGGAAACCTGCTGCGGGCCGCGATGGGTGTCCTGATGATCGCCGTCGGACTGCAGGTGGCCACTGGCTGGGGCGGGCTCAGCCGGCTGGAGCGCGTGGGCGTTCCCCTGTGGCGGCAGCTGAGCCCCCTCACCCGACGCCTCGATCCGCGCCATAGCGGACTGCACGCCTTGGCTTTTGGCGCGCTGTGGGGCTGGATTCCGTGTGGTCTGGTCTACAGCGCCCTGCTGACGGCCTTGGTCAGTGGCGGCGCAGGGGCTGGCGCGGGCGTGATGCTGGCCTTCGGGATCGGGACCTTGCCGGCCATGCTGGCCCTGGGCTTGCTCGGGCAACGTCTCCGCCAGGCCTTGGCGGGACAGAAGCTACGGCGAGCTGCCGGCGGGCTGGTGATCACTTTGGGCATCTGGACGGTCGCCGGGCCCTGGCTGATGGCTGGCATGGTCGGGCACCACCATCATCCCGAGACCTCAGTGCTCCCCGCAGCGGGGCGCGGGATGCATCTGGGTGGAAACTTCGGCGATGTCATGGAGACGGGCGAGATCGCGCACCGTCACGGCGCGCCCATCGACGGCGAGTAAGCCATCCTGCTGGAACCGGGCCAGCAAGCGACTGACCGTTTCCACTGCAAGACCCAGATAATTGGCGATTTCCCCACGCGACATGCTGAGCTGGAAGCGGGTCGCCGACAGGCCGCGGCGTGCGAAACGCCCCGACAGGCTGATCAGGAAGGCCGCCAGCCGGGCCTCGGCGCTCTTCTTGCCCAACAACAGCAGCAAGTGCTGGTCCTGCTGGATTTCCTTGGACAGCAGGCGCATCAACTGACGCCGCAATCCCGGCACATGCCCACTCAGTTCATCGAGCTGTCCGAAGGGGATCGCGCACAGGCTGCTGTCTTCCAGGCCAATCGCCGAGCAGTCATGGACATCACCGGCAATGGCATCGAGCCCCACCAGTTCGCCGGGGAAATGAAAACCCGTAATCTGCTCGGCGCCGTCCGCGCCCAGGGTGATACTTTTTATCGAACCGGTCCGAATGGCAAAGATCGCTTTCAGCGGATCGCCCTGGCGAAAAAGATGCGCCCCACGATGCACGGGCGGCATGCGCTGGACCAGATGTTCCAGCCGGCCCAGATCCTCCTCCCCGATGCCGTAGGGCAAACACAGCTCGCGCAGACT
>WOZT01000232.1 GCA_011620145.1 Gammaproteobacteria bacterium
GGTCATCGGCTTCATTGTCCGGCCCCGGCCGATCTGGTAGGCTAAAGCCCCATCTTTGGGGGCTTCTTGTTCATCCGCCTCCGCCCATCCTCAAGCAACGGAAGCGGCATGACGCGATTTATCTTCGTGACCGGCGGTGTGGTTTCCTCCCTCGGCAAGGGCATCGCCTCGGCCTCCCTGGGGGCGATTCTGGAAGCCCGTGGCCTCAAGGTCAGCATGGTGAAGCTGGACCCCTACATCAACGTGGATCCGGGCACCATGAGCCCGTTCCAGCACGGCGAAGTGTTCGTCACCGGTGACGGCACCGAGACCGACCTGGATCTGGGCCACTACGAGCGCTTCGTGCGCACCACCACCGGTCGCCACAGCAACTACACCACCGGCCGCATCTACGAAACCGTGATCCAGAAGGAGCGCCGTGGCGACTATCTGGGCGGCACGGTGCAGGTCATCCCCCACATCACCGATGAGATCAAGCGCTCGATTCAGGCCGGGGCCGGGGATGCGGACGTGTGCCTGGTGGAAATCGGCGGCACGGTGGGCGACATCGAGTCCTTGCCCTTCCTGGAGGCCATCCGCCAGATGGGCAGTGAACTGGGGCCGCAGCAGGCGCTGTTCATTCATCTCACGCTGGTGCCCTACATTCCCGCCTCGGGCGAGATCAAGACCAAGCCAACCCAGCATTCGGTGAAGGAGCTGCGCTCCATCGGCATCCAGCCGGACATCCTCATCTGCCGCGCCGACCGGCCGCTGCCGCCCGACGAGCGGCGCAAGATCGCCCTGTTCACCAATGTGCCGGAGCGGGCCGTCATTTCCGCCGTGGACGTGGACAACATCTACAAGATTCCCGAACTGCTCCACGACCAGCACCTTGACGAGATTGTGGTGCAGCGTTTCGGGCTTGAGCTGCCGCCCGCCGATCTGGCGGACTGGCACGCCGTGGTGGAGGCCGGCGAACACCAGGATGGCGAGGTGACCATTGGCCTGGTGGGCAAGTATGTCGACCTGTCCGACGCCTATCTGTCGCTGAATGAATCCCTGCGGCACGCGGGCATCCATACCCTCACGCGAGTGGCGGTGCGCTACATCGACTCCGAGCGTCTGGAAACCGAAGGGACAAGGCTGCTGGAAGGGCTGGACGCGATTCTGGTGCCGGGCGGTTTCGGGCGGCGCGGAATCGAAGGCAAGATCGCTGCGGTGCGCTTTGCCCGCGAACGCGGCGTGCCCTATCTCGGCATCTGCTTAGGGATGCAGGTGGCGGTGATCGAACTGGCGCGGCATCTGGCCGGGCTGCCCGAAGCCCACAGCACCGAGTTCAACCCGGCCACCCCGGATCCTGTGATTGCGCTCATCACCGAGTGGCAGCAATCGGACGGCAGCGTGCACCAGCGCAGCGGGCGCGAAGATCTGGGCGGCACCATGCGTCTGGGCGGCCAGCCCTGCCGGCTGGTGCCGGGCTCCCTGGCGCACCGGCTGTACGGCAAGGAACTGATCGTCGAGCGTCATCGCCACCGCTACGAATTCAACAACCGTTATCGCGCGATCCTGGAGTCGCATGGCATGGCGATTTCCGGCTGGTCGGCCGATGGCCGCTTGGTGGAGATCATCGAGTTGCCCGGTCATCCCTGGTTCCTGGGCTGCCAGTTCCATCCCGAGTTCACCTCCACGCCCCGCAATGGCCACCCGCTGTTCTCCGGTTTCATCCGGGCGGCGCGGGCGTCCCGTGAGCGCCGTGTGGCCCAGGCGGCTTCCGCATGAAGCTGTGCGGCTTCGAAGTCGGCATCGACCGCCCCCTGTTCCTGATTGCCGGGCCCTGCGTGGTCGAATCCCTGCAATTGCAGATCGATACGGCCGGCCGGCTCAAGGAGATCACGGATCGTCTGGGCGTGCCGTTCATCTTCAAGTCCAGCTTCGACAAGGCCAACCGCTCCTCGGCCAACAGCTTCCGCGGACCCGGTCTGGAGGAGGGGCTGCGCGTGCTGGAGGCAGTCAAGCGCCAGATCGGCGTGCCGGTACTCACCGATGTGCACGAATACACGCCGCTGGATGAGGTTGCCGCCGTGGTGGATGTGCTGCAAACGCCAGCATTTCTGTGTCGCCAGACGGATTTCATCCAGAACGTCGCCCGCCAGGGCTTGCCGGTGAACATCAAGAAAGGCCAGTTCCTTGCGCCCTGGGACATGCGCCATGTGGTCGACAAGGCGCGCGCGGTGGGCAATGAGCAGATCATGGCCTGCGAACGCGGCGTCAGCTTCGGCTATAACAATCTGGTGTCGGACATGCGCGCCCTGGCGGTGATGCGCGAGACCGGCTGTCCGGTGGTGTTCGACGCCACCCATTCGGTCCAGTTACCCGGCGGGCAGGGGGATCGTTCCGGCGGCCAGCGCGAATTCGTGCCGGTGCTGGCGCGGGCGGCGGTCGCAGCCGGCGTGGCAGGGATCTTTATGGAAACCCATCCCGACCCGGCCCAGGCGCTCTCTGATGGCCCCAATGCCTGGCCGCTCGATCACATGGCGGATTTGCTTGAAACCCTGGTCGGGCTCGATGCCCTGATCAAATCCCGGCCCTTGCAGGAATCCCGCTGGCTTGATCCAGTGATTTGATTTTCGCCCGGCCCCTGTCGGCCCCCATCCCATTCGGAGTGCGCAACATGGCAAAGATCACGGCGATTGAAGGTCTGGAAATCCTCGATTCGCGCGGCAATCCCACCGTGGAGGCCAGCGTGCGGCTGGACGATGGCAGTGTCGGTCGGGCTGGGGTTCCTTCCGGCGCCTCCACCGGCTCGCGCGAGGCGGTGGAGCTGCGCGACGGCGACAAGGGGCGCTATCTGGGCAAGGGCGTGCGCAAGGCGGTCGAGAACGTCAACGGCGAGATTCGCCAGGCGCTGCTGGGCAAGGATGCGCAGGATCACGACGCTCTGGATCAGCTCATGATTGCGCTGGACGGCACGGAGAACAAATCCCGCCTGGGCGCCAACGCCATCCTGGCGGTCTCACTGGCCACCGCCAAGGCCGCCGCGATTGAGGCGGGCAAGCCGCTTTACGCCTACCTGGGCGGCGCGGCGGCAACGGGCATGCCCGTGCCGATGATGAACATCATCAATGGCGGCGCCCACGCCGACAACAACGTGGATTTGCAGGAATTCATGATCCTGCCGGTGGGCGCGCCCACTTTCGCCGAAGCCCTGCGCTACGGCACGGAGATTTTTCATCACCTCAAACAGGTGCTGCATGCGCGCGGCCTGAGCACGGCGGTGGGGGATGAGGGCGGCTTTGCCCCGAATCTGGCTTCCAACGAGGAGGCGCTGCAGACCATCCTGGAGGCCATCGAGCGCGCCGGCTACACCCCCGGCAAGGACATCTATCTCGGCATGGACGTGGCCAGCTCGGAGTTCTACCGGGACGGGCGCTATCACCTGGAAGGCGAGGGCAAGTCCTATGATGCTGCCGGTTTCTGCGACTATCTCGCAGGCCTGGTGGAGCGCTACCCCATTCTTTCGGTCGAGGACGGCATGGCCGAAGGTGATTGGGACGGCTGGGCGCTGTTGACCCAGCGGCTGGGGGACCGGGTGCAATTGGTGGGCGACGATCTCTTTGTCACCAACACCGCCATCCTGTCGGAAGGCATCACCAAACACATCGCCAACTCCATCCTCATCAAGCCCAACCAGATCGGCACCCTGGGCGAGACCCTGGCCGCCATTCGCATGGCCACCGACGCGGGCTACACCGCCGTCGTCTCCCATCGTTCCGGGGAAACCGAGGACGACACCATTGCCGATCTCGCGGTGGCGACCACGGCGACCCAGATCAAGACTGGCTCCTTGTGCCGCAGCGACCGGGTGGCCAAGTACAACCGCCTGCTGCGCATCGAGGCGGAATTGGGCGGTCGCGCCCACTATCCAGGCATGGCCGCTTTTCCGCAGCGGTTGAAGCGCTGACGCCGCGCTGCGCGCCCGTTCAGGGATGATGGGATCGCGGGAGGGCAGGTGGTGGCGCGACGCCTTGGCATAGTGCTGGTCGTCCTGTTGGTGATCCTGCACTACCAGATCTGGATTGCACCGGATGGCCTGCGCCAGTGGGTGCGACTTGGGCGCATGATCGACGTCCAGGACGAGAAAATCGACAAGCTCAAGGCGCGCAACGATCTGCTCGACGCCGAAGTGCGCGATCTCAAGCAGGGACTGGAGGCGGTGGAGGAGCGCGCGCGGCGCGAGTTGGGTATGGTGGGCGAAGGCGAGACCTTCTATCAGTTCGTCCATGAGCCAGACCATGACCGACCGACCTCCGCACCCGCGCCATCTCCCGCATCCCCCTGAGATGGCGGCCGTATGGGCAGTCGTGCCGGCAGCCGGACGCGGATTGCGCATGGGCCTCGACTGCCCCAAGCAATACCTGCCGCTGGTCGGCGCGCCGGTGTTGTCATGGAGTTTGCGGCCGCTGCTCGCCGAACCGCGCATCCGCGCCGTGGTGCTGGTGGTGGCGCCCGATGAGCTTCGCGTAGCGGCGCTGCCGGAAGCGGGCAACCCCAAGCTGCGCGTGGTGACCGGCGGCGCGGAGCGGCAGGATTCGGTGCGGGCGGGCCTGGCCGCATTGGCTGGGCAAGCGGCCGAGCACGATTGGGTGCTGGTGCATGATGCGGCCCGTCCCTGCCTGCATCCGGATGACCTTGGGCGGCTGCTGACCTGCACCGGGGATGCGGCCTTTCCCGGCGGCTTGCTGGCGGCGCCAGTGGCCGACACCTTGAAGCGGACCGGAGGCGACGGGCGCGTGGCGCAGACGATTTGCCGCGACGGCCTGTGGCGGGCGCTGACGCCCCAGATGTTCCGCTGGGGGCCGCTGCTGGCGGCCTTGGCGGCGGCCGAGCGGGACGGGGTGCGGGTCACCGACGAGGCTCAGGCCATGGAGCGGCTGGGCCATGCCGTGGAGCTGGTGCCTGGTCGGTCCGATAACTTGAAGATTACCCATCCCGAAGACCTCGTTCTGGCGCAGGCGGTGTTGGCCGGCCGCGGCGCGACGGACCCTCGTTGATACCGCCCGGAGGGCGCATGCGCATTGGCCACGGTTACGACGTCCATGCTTTCGGTCCGGGGAGTTTCGTCACCCTGGGCGGGGTACGTATTGCCCACGACCAGGGCCTGATTGCCCATTCCGATGGCGATGTGGCGCTGCATGCGCTGTGTGATGCCTTGCTGGGCGCTGCCGGCTTGGGCGACATTGGCCACCATTTTCCCGACACCGATCCCCGTTGGCGCGGCGCGGATAGCCGCGATCTGTTGCGCCGGGTGCGGGCGCTGCTCACCGAGCGCGGATTTGACCCCGGCAACGTGGACGTCACCGTGCTGGCTCAGGCCCCGCGCATCGCGCCCCATGTCGCCGCCATGCGTGCCCATATCGCCGCCGATCTGGGCTTGCCGGAGGAGCGCGTCAACGTCAAGGCCACCACCACCGAGGGACTGGGCTTTGTGGGGCGGCGCGAGGGCATCGCGGTCCACGCGGTGGCCTTGCTGCGGGAAGCGGGCGATGACTGAGGCCGCGCCCATTGCATCGGAATCCGCCGCTAAACACGCCGCCCTGATTCCCATCGACCCGGCGCGTCTGGGAGAGGTGGGCAGTCTGCCCGGTGCGTTTGGTCCACCGCCGCTGCGGGGCGCGCTGCGGCTGGCGCCGGCGGATTTTGCCGTGGAGGAGATGTTGGGCTTCGAGCCGGACGGCAGCGGCCAGCATCGCCTGATCCATCTGCAAAAACGCGAACTCAACACGGCGGAGGTGGCCGACGCCCTGGCGCGGCTGGCCGACGTGGCGCGCAACGCCGTCGGTTATGGCGGCCGCAAGGATCGTCGGGCGCTGACCAGTCAGTGGTTTTCCGTGGATCTGGCGGGGCGTGAGGAGCCCGACTGGACGCAGGGACTCGCCAAGGTATTCGGGGATCGGGTGCGCCTGTTGGCGGTTGCCCCCCATCGCCGCAAGCTGCGGATCGGCACGCTCACCGGCAATCGCTTTCGCATCCGGGTGTGCGGCGTCTCGGGCGACCGGACGGCGGCCGAAGCGCGCTGGGCACAGATCCTGGCGGGCGGGGTCCCCAACTATTTTGGCCCCCAGCGCTTCGGCGAGCGCGGCGGCAATGTGCGCCAGGCCCTGGCTTGGTTTGCGGGTGAGCGTTTGTCGCGCCGATCGCTGCGGGATCTCTTGCTCTCGGCGGCGCGCAGCGCCTTGTTCAATCAGCTGCTCGCGGAGCGGGTGCGCGCGGGCTCCTGGAACCAGGCCGAGCGCGGCGATGTCCTGCAACTGGATGGGCGCGGCAGTTGGTTCGTGTTCGGGATCAATGATGCGCCTGACGACATCGCCCATCGTGTCGATGCGGGCGACCTGCATCCCACCGGCCCCTTGTGGGGTGCCGGCGAACCCGCCACCGGCGAGCGGATCGGCGTGCTGGAGCGCAGCCTGACGGCCGCATATCCGGAACTGACGGCGGGCCTGATTCGCTTTGGTCTGCGCCAAGATCGCCGCGCTCTGCGGGTGATGCCCCGGGACGGGCAACTCCTCTGGCAGGGAGATGATCTGGAGCTGACATTCGCCCTGCCTCCGGGCGCCTTCGCCACCACCGTACTCAAGGAGTTGCTGCAG
>WOZT01000035.1 GCA_011620145.1 Gammaproteobacteria bacterium
TGGGCAGGCTGGCTGGCGCTGGTCTTTGCCAGCCTGCTGGTGGTGGGCTGTGCCGAGAAGACGGCGCGCTCCCCGCGCAACAGCGTTGATGCGCTGCACTATAGCCTCCAGCTTGGTTACGGCTACATGGAAAATGGCCAGTACACCGTCGCCATCGAAAAATTCCAGCGTGCCCTGGAATTGGATAAAAATTCGTCGGAGGCCTATCTCGGGTTGGCAGAAACCTACGCCCGGCTCGGTCAGCGCGCCAAGGCCGAAGAGCATTACCGGCGAGCCATTGCCTTGGCCAAAAATCCGGGGTCTGCACACAACAATTACGGTGTGTTTCTCTGTGGCCAGGGGAGTCTGCGTGCTGCGGAATCCGAGTTCCTCGCAGCTCTGGCCGATCCGACCTACAAAACCCCGGCATTTGCCTACACCAACGCCGCCATCTGCGTGCGCAAATTGCCTGATTTACCCAAGGCCAAAGGCTATCTGAATCAAGCCATCCAGGTTGATCCACGTTATCCCGAGGCTTGGCGCGAACTCGCCGGTCTGGCTTTGGATGAACATCAGTATGCGGCGGCGCGTGGATATCTCGAGCGTTACCATCAATTGACCGCTCCGGGGCGGGATTCGCTGACTCTGGCCTATCGCATTGAGTCCGCGGCTGGTAATACGGCTGCTGCCGAGCGCTTGGCAGAACGGCTCAAGAAGGACTTTGGCGATGACGTCTCCGCCCACTGACGTGCAGACTTCCGGTTCGCCTCGACCTGGCGGTTTTGGGGCTTTGCTGCGGGCTGCGCGGGAAGCGCGCGGTTTGGGGCGCCAGAGCATTGCCGATGCGCTGCGACTGTCTCCACGCATGGTGGAAGCCATTGAATCCGAGGATTTGAGCAGTCTGCCACCCCCTTTGTTCATCAAGGGTTATCTGCGCAGTTATGCCGCCTTGGTCGGGTTGGATGAAACCGCTTTGACGCGCGATTTCGAGTCCTGGGTGCCAACTACCGATCCGCTGCGGATTGCCGCCGTGCGTAATCGCCCCACCGCCGATCTGAGCGATGTGGGACGGGGGCGTCAGCTTGCCTCGGCTATCCTGTTGCTGGCGGTTATCGGTGGGGTGACGTTCTGGTGGTTGCGACCCGCCTCTACAACGCAGCCCGTTGTTTCCGTCGAAGAGAATCAAGCGATTCAAGATTCGGCCACAGTCCCGGATCCCGTTCCGGAAGGTCTTCCCGAGACTCAATCGTCGCCGGAAGAAGCGCCGCCCGATGAGTCGCAGGCTATGGCGGAGGATGCTTCGCCCTCCGGAGATGGCGTATTGGAGGAAGCTGTTCCGCTGCCCCCTCCGCCGGTTGCGACTCCGGCACGATCCGTTCAACAGGATCCCGTTCCCGCCACCGCTCTTGCTGCGCCGCCTGCAGTTGCAGGGAAACCCGATGAGACTCCGCAGGAACAAGGCACCGCCGTGCTGAAAATCCGTTATCAACAGGATTGCTGGACGGAAGTGCGCGACGCGCGCGGCCGCCAGTTGATCTACCGTCTTGCCAAGGCAGGGAGTGAACAGGAAGTGAGCGGCGATCCACCTTTTGCGCTCTATTTGGGCTATGCCCCGGGCGTCGAGGTGGCGATTGATGGACGACCGGTTCCCATTGCTCCGATCATTGGCAGTTCAACAGTGGCTCGCTTCAAGCTGGAGCGTCCTCGCTGATATTTTCCGTCCCCTTGTTCTGATCCAGAATGCGCCCTCCCGAAACCAACCCAAGGAAGCGATTGTTGACTGCTTTGACCGCCGTGCGCGGCATGAACGATATTTTGCCGGAGGCGACGCCACGCTGGCGTGACCTGGAATCGGTGGTCGCTCGGCTCTTGGCGGCCCGTGGCTACCAAGAGATCCGTTTGCCCTTGGTCGAGCGCACTGCGCTGTTTCAGCATTCCATCGGTGAAGTGACCGATATCGTCGAAAAAGAGATGTACACCTTCACGGATCGCGGTGGGGACAGCCTGAGCTTGCGTCCGGAAGGCACGGCCGGCTGCGTACGTGCCATGATTGAAAACAAGCTGTTGGCTCAGGAGGGGGCGGCTCACCGGGTGTGGTATGCCGGGCCCATGTTCCGGCATGAACGACCGCAAAAAGGTCGCTACCGTCAATTTCATCAGATCGGAGTGGAAGCCTTTGGCATGCCCGGTCCCGATGTGGATGCCGAGCAAATCGTGCTCAGCGCGCGCTTATGGGAAACCTTGGGGATCTCGGCCGTCCGTCTGCAGATCAACAGCCTGGGCACGCCTGCCAGTCGCTTGGCCTACCGCGAACGACTGGTGGTCTATTTCAGCCGCTATGAGCGGGATCTGGACGAGGATAGCCAACGGCGGTTACACACCAATCCGCTGCGTATTCTGGATAGCAAGAATCCCGACCTGGCAGAATTGATCGCGGCAGCCCCCGCGCTACCGGATAGCTTGGACGGAGCTTCCCGCGCCCATTTCGCGGAGCTTTGCGCCCTGCTGGAAGCCGCTGGAGTGGCTTACACCCATAATCCGCGTCTGGTAAGAGGTCTGGATTACTACACCCATACCGTATTTGAATGGATCACCGACCGGTTGGGTGCCCAGGATGCGGTTTGTTCGGGAGGTCGCTACGATGGCCTGGTGGCCCGGTTGGGCGGGCGGGAAACCCCTGCAGTCGGCTTTGCGCTCGGGATGGAGCGCGTGGTGGCCCTGTTGGAAGACGCTCAGATTGCCTCGCCTCAGTTGGTGCCAGACTGCTATCTGGTCTGGGCCGGCGAAGGTTTGGCGGCTCCGGCTCTGGAACTGGCTGAACAATTGCGCAACAGCAGTGGTTTGCGGGTGATCCAGCATTGCGGCGGCGGGAGCTTCAAGGCCCAGCTCAAGCGGGCTGATCGCAGCGGCGCCCGTTTTGCTCTGATACTGGGGGAGCAGGAGTGGGCCACCGGCAGTGTTCAGGTGAAGCCTTTGCGAGCGGACCAACCCCAGAGCACCGTCCCCTTGACTACCTTGCCAGCCTGGCTGGCGCAGCAGGATATTGGTTCGAGCCGGTAGGCACCATTCCATCACATTGAAAATTTCGGCAAGGAGCGGCAGTTTTGACGCAGCATGGTGAAGATGAATTCGACCGACTCAAAGGTTGGTGGCAGGATTATGGCAATTATCTGCTGGCGGGAGTGCTGTTCGGTCTGGCACTGATTCTGGGCTGGCGCTTTTATCAAAGCCATCTGAACGGCCAGGCTGTGCAGGCTTCGGAATATTACGAACAGCTAAAGGTGGCTGTTGCGCGCGATGACGCCCCGTCCATCCAGGCGCTCGAACAAACCCTGCGCGATCGATTCGGCAGTTCTCCCTATGCCGCTCTCGGGGAGTTCGAGGTCGCCCATCGGGCCGTAGGCAAGGAAGACCTGACCACCGCTCGTGACGCCTTGCAGCGTGCCCTGGAGTTAGCCAAGGGCGACCCCTTGAGCGATCTGGCGCGGGTGCGTTTGGCTCAGGTGCAGATGGCCCAGGAAGGCCCCGAGCCGGCTTTGGTGACCCTCAAGGCCATCAGTCATGATTCCCCGTTTGTGGCGCTTTCCGAGGAAGTGAAGGGCGATGCCTTGCGCTTGTTGGGACGTCTGGATGAAGCCCGGGAAGCCTATCGTGCAGCGCAACAGGCCGCAGTCAAGGCCGAGATGGACGATCGTCTGATTGGCTTGAAATTAAAGGACCTTGGGGGAGAAACATCGTGAAAGCGCGTCTCTGGCTGATGATCTTGCTGGCCCTGGGGGTCAGTGCTTGCGGCAGCTTGAATTGGCGCAGCAAACCGGTTGAGCCACCGGCACCGTTACCCAAGATTGACAAGGCACTGTCGGTCGAATCGTTGTGGTCACTGGATCTGGGCAGCAAGAGCGAGGAGCGCTTTCCCTATCTGGCACCGGCGATTGGCGGAGATCGTGTGTACGCGGCCAGCGCCGATGGCAATGTGGTGGCGGTGACTTTGAGCAGCGGCAAGCCGGCATGGAAGATCAAAACGGGCGCTCGCATCAGTGCCGGCCCGTCGTGGACAGAGAATACGCTGTTGCTGGGCACCCTGGATGGTGAAGTTCTGGCGCTATCCGCTACCGACGGCAGTGTGCGCTGGCGTCGGCAGATGAGCAGCGAAGTACTGGCGACTCCGCGGGCTGACCAGGGGGTGGCGGTGGTCCGGACGCTTGACGGGCGTGTCACCGGCTTGAATCTGGCCGATGGCAGCAATCGTTGGGTCTATGAAAGCACGGTTCCCTCACTCACGTTGCGTGGAACCGGCGCCCCATTGCTGGAAAACGGCTTTGCCATGGTGGGCCTGGATAATGGCAAAGTGATCGCCCTGCGCCTGTCGGATGGCCGGCTGGCCTGGGAAGAAACGGTGGCGGTCCCCACCGGACGCTCGGAAGTGGAGCGAATGGTCGACATTGATGGGGACCCTGCCGTGCTCGCAGGGGGATTGTTCGTGGTGACCTTCCAGGGCAAGGCGGCGGGTTTTGATCTGCGCACGGGTCGGCGGGTCTGGGATCGCCCCACATCGTCCTATCAAAGCCTGGTGGCAAGCCGCGAGGAGATCTATCAGGTCGATGACAAGTCCCGCATCAGCGCGTTGGAACTCAAGACGGGCAATCCGCTGTGGACCGAGGAGGCATTGCTGAGGCGCGACCTCACCGCACCGGCTTTGACGGATAATCGCCTGGTGGTCGCGGATGCGGAAGGCTATGTGTTCTGGCTGGATCGGGGAACAGGTCACGTTGTCGCTCAGGAACGGGTGGATCGCCACGGTATCAGTGCCCGACCGCTGGCGGCTGGGGATGGCATCGTGGTCGTTCAGGGCCGGGGAGGGCGGCTGGCCGCCCTTCGGATTCGGCGTGGTTGAGGAACCCCTGGTTCCGATGCTGCCGGTTGTGGCGCTTCTGGGCCGCCCCAATGTCGGAAAATCCACCCTGTTCAACCGTTTGACGCGCAGTCGGGATGCCTTGGTCGCCGATTTTCCGGGGCTCACGCGCGACCGCCAGTATGGCTATGGTCGGATGGGTCCGACGCCTTATGTGGTGGTCGATACCGGCGGACTGTCCGGTGAGGCCGAGGGACTGGATGCCCTGAGCGCCGATCAGGCACGCCGGGCGTTGGATGAGGCCGATGCGGTCTTGTTTCTGGTGGACGCTCGCGAGGGATTGAGTGCCCAGGATGAGGTGTTGACGCAGTGGGTCCGCCGCAGTGGCAAGCCGGTGTTCCTGGTGGCCAACAAGAGCGAAGGGCTGGCTCCGGAAGCGGCAGCCGCCGATTTCGTCACCCTCGGCATGGGCACGGTCCATGCGCTTTCCGCAGCCCATGGCCAGGGCGTGGCGAAGCTGATGGAGGAGGTCTGTGCGATCCTGCCCAGGTCGCTGGAAGAACCCCGCGAGGAATCGGATACGGCCATCCGGGTCGCCGTGGTCGGCCGCCCCAATGTGGGTAAATCCACCCTCATCAACCGCATTCTGGGCGAGGAGCGGCTGGTGGCCTCGGAAACCCCGGGAACCACGCGGGACGCGATCGCGGTGCCGTTTGCGCGCGACGATCAGGATTATGTGCTGGTGGATACGGCAGGCATCCGGCGCCGCGCACGGGTTGAGCAGGTCATCGAGAAATTCAGTATCGTCAAGACCTTGCAGGCCATTGATGCGGCGGATGTGGTGTTGTTCATGTTCGATGGCCGGGAAGGTGTCACGGAACAGGACGCCAGTCTGCTGGGGCTGGTGATCGAGCGGGGACGGGCCTTGGTGCTGGCGGTGAACAAATGGGATGGGCTGTCTCACGGCGCGCGCGAGCGTATCCGCGCGGAACTGGCTCGGCGCCTGCCCTTCGCTGATTTTGCCCGTACTCATTTCATTTCGGCGCTGCACGGTTCCGGGGTGGGCGGCGTGTTCGAGTCGCTCCAGGCCGCCCACGCCGCAGGTCGCGCCGATCTGTCGACGCCCCAGCTCAGCCGTTTGTTGCAGGAGGCAGTCACGGTGCACCAGCCCCCCTTGGTGCGGGGTCGGCGGATCAAGCTGCGCTATGCCCATCAGGGCGGCCGGCAACCGCCGGTGATTGTGATCCATGGCAATCAAACAGATTCTGTTCCAGATACTTACAAGCGCTATTTGATAAATTACTTCAGAAAATCCCTGGGGCTTTTCGGTACGCCGATGCGAGTTGAATTCAAATCAGGCGAAAACCCTTTTGAAGGCCGCCCCAACCCACTGACCACTCGTCAGTTGAACAAGCGACGCCGCATGATCAGTCACTTCAAGAAAAATGACTGATCGATTTCTTAGGCGTCAATTACCTGGCGCATCACGCTGTGTCATCCATGGGTCACTTGTGCTTTGACCTCGCTCGGACCACCATCAATCCGCTCGCTTTGATTTGAATCAAGCCTCGCAGTCCTGGAGAGCACCAGAATGGCGCCACACAGGGCCTGCGATAGGGAGGGGTGATGACGGTAGTGCGGGAGGCCATGCTGGATCGGCCGGGGCTGGAACGCTTGTTCGAGGGTCTGAAAGCCGAAGGTCGTACCTTGGTGGGCCCCACGGTACGCGACGGCGCCATC
>WOZT01000017.1 GCA_011620145.1 Gammaproteobacteria bacterium
ACCGCCTCGCGATTGTGGACGCTGGACTACGCCTGGCAGGACGCCGAGTGGATGAAGCGGCGGCGCAATGCCAATGCGCTGGATGCGCCGATTTCGGTGTACGAGGTGCATCTGGGTTCATGGCGCCGCATCCCGGAAGAGGATAATCGTTCACTCAGCTATCGTGAAATGGCGCCCCTGTTGGCCGAGCATGTGAACATGCTTGGTTTCACCCATGTCGAGCTGCTACCGGTCACGGAACATCCGTTTTATGGCTCCTGGGGTTATCAGACCACGGCTTATTTCGCGCCGACCGCACGCTATGGCACACCCCAGGATTTCATGTATCTCGTTGACTATCTGCATCAGGCAGGCATCGGTGTGATCCTGGACTGGGTGCCATCCCACTTTCCCAGCGACGAACACGGCCTGTCCTATTTTGATGGCACCCATCTGTTCGAACATGCCGATCCGCGTCAGGGCTTCCACCCGGAATGGAACAGCGCCATCTTCAATTACGGCCGCAATGAAGTGCGCTCATTTCTACTGTCCAGCGCGCTGTTCTGGCTGGATAAATACCATATCGATGGCCTGCGGGTGGATGCCGTGGCGTCCATGCTGTATCTCGACTATGGCCGCAAGGAAGGAGAATGGATTCCCAATGTGCATGGTGGTCGGGAAAACATCGAGGCCATGCAATTCCTGCGCAAGCTCAATGAAGCTGTTTATCAGGATCACCCCGACACGCAGACGATTGCGGAGGAGTCCACTGCCTGGCCGATGGTCTCGCGACCAACCTATGCCGGCGGTCTCGGCTTCGGGATGAAATGGAACATGGGCTGGATGCACGACACGCTCAAGTATTTCCAACAGGATCCCATCCATCGCCGTTACCACCATGGCCAGATTTCGTTCAGCATCTGGTATGCCTTCACCGAGAATTTCCTGCTGCCTCTTTCACACGATGAAGTCGTGCATGGCAAGGGCGCGCTGATCGGCAAGATGCCCGGGGACGAGTGGCAGCAGTTTGCCAATCTGCGCCTGCTGTATGGCTATATGTGGGCGCATCCCGGCAAGAAGCTTCTGTTCATGGGCAGCGAATTCGGACAGCGGCGCGAGTGGCAACACGAGGAAAGCCTGGAGTGGCACGTGGTGCAATACCCCTTGCATGGGGGCGTGCAGCGTTGGGTCGGTGATCTGAATCGTTGCTACCGGACACTGCCCGCGCTGCACGATCTGGATTTCAGCGGAGAGGGTTTTTCCTGGGTGGATTTCCAGGATTGGGAAGAATCAGTCTTGAGCTTCCTGCGCCATGGGAAGGGTCCGGAAGACACCGTCCTGGTGGTCTGCAATTTCACCCCGGTGCCACGTTTCAATTATCAGGTGGGTGTGCCCCACGGCGGGCGGTGGCAGGAAGTCCTCAACAGTGACGCGGCGATCTATGGCGGCAGCAATGTCGGTAATTTTGGCATGCTCGAAGCGGCGCCGATTGCCATGCAAGGCCACTTCCATTCCCTGTCTTTGGTCTTGCCGCCGCTCGCCGTGCTCTATTTGAAACCCATTTCTGCAAGCTGAAGGAGGCCCACGATGCCGGAAACCGGAATGGGTGATGGGCGCGCGCGCGTTGTCATCGAAGGTGTCACGCCGGAAGTGGATAGCGGTCGCTTCGCCATCAAGCGGGTGATCGGGGAGAGCGTGCAGGTCGAGGCATCCATTTTCTGTGATGGACATGATGTGCTGAGCGCGATCCTGCGTCATCGACCGCGCGGCGCGCCCGTGTGGCAGGAAACAGCCATGCAGGCGTTGGGCGGTGACCGCTGGCGGGCAGTTTTCGAGGTCGATGAACTGGGCACATACGAATACAGCCTGAGCGGCTGGGTGGATCATTTCCTGACGTGGCGTCACGATTTCCTGCGGCGCGAAGACGCACAGGATATTGCCATCGCCCTGCAAATGGGCGCCGACCTGATCGACGCTGCTGCACAACGGGCGCCGGGGCCGGAACGCAAGCGCCTGGTCGACTATGCCAAAGCCTTGCGTAGCGCAGGCGCCACGGCCGAGGGACGCGCCATCGCGGTGGATCCCGAACTGGCGCGACTGATGGGTCGCCATGCGGAGCGCCGCCATGTCACGGAATATGACCGCATTCTGCGCGTGACGGTCGACCCGGTTCAGGCGCGTTTTTCCAGTTGGTATGAGCTGTTTCCGCGTTCCTGCACCACTGCCGAGCTACCGCATGGCAATTTTGCCACCTGCGAAACCCGCCTGCCATACATCGCCAGCATGGGATTTGACGTGCTTTATCTGCCCCCCATTCATCCGATTGGGATCAGTTTCCGCAAAGGACGCAACAATGCCCTCACCGCCGGGCCGGATGATCCGGGCTCGCCCTGGGCGATCGGCGCTGCCGATGGCGGTCACAAGAGCATCCATGCACAGCTGGGCACTCTGGCCGACTTTCAGCGCTTCATGCTGCGCGCCCGCGAGCACGGCATTGCGCTGGCCATGGACATCGCCTTCCAGTGCTCGCCGGACCATCCCTATGTGCGTGAGCATCCGGCATGGTTTCGGCATCGTCCGGATGGCACGGTGCAATACGCGGAAAATCCCCCCAAGAAATACCAGGACATCTATCCCTTCGATTTCGAAAGCGAGGATTGGGCAGGTCTGTGGGCGGAATTGAAAAGCGTCATTGACTTCTGGATCGAGCAGGGCGTGCGCATTTTCCGCGTCGATAACCCGCATACCAAGCCTTTTCCCATGTGGGAGCATTTCATCAGCGTAATCAAGCAGGATCATCCGGAGGTGATTTTCCTGGCGGAAGCCTTTACCCGGCCGCGCGTCATGCATCGCCTGGCCAAGCTCGGTTTCACCCAGTCCTATACCTACTTCACCTGGCGCAACACCAAGCGCGAGCTCATCGCGTACTTCACTGAATTGACCCAGGATGATTCACGGGAATATTTCCGGCCCAATCTATGGCCCAATACCCCGGATATCCTGAGTGAGTTTCTGCAGTACGGCGGGCGCCCGGCCTTCATGCTGCGCGCTGCTCTTGCGGCCACGCTGGGCGCCAATTACGGCATTTATGGCCCGGCTTATGAGCTGATGGCGAACCAGCCCCGCGAACCAGGCAGCGAGGAATATCTGGATTCAGAAAAATACCAAGTGCGGCACTGGGACTTGCAGCGGCCGGACAGTCTCAGCGGATATCTCGCCCGCCTGAACCGGATTCGCAAGGAGAATCCGGCCTTGCAGCGCGATTGGAACCTGCGTTTTCATGAGGTCGATAACGAACTCCTGCTGTGCTACAGCAAGTCTCATGAGACTGCCTCAGGTGAGCTCAACACGCTCGTTATGGTTGCCAATCTCGATCCGCACAATATCCAGTCCGGCTGGATCGACCTGCCCCTGGCGGCACTCGGGATCGAGGCCGAAAGCGGCTACCAGGCGCATGATCTGCTATCCGATGCGCGCTATCTGTGGCAGGGTCCCCGCAATTTCGTGCGCCTGGATCCTGCCATCTCCCCACTCCACATTCTGCGGCTGCGCCGGCGCCTGCGTAGCGAACACGATTTCGATTACTTCCTGTAAACGGAGCAGCCTATCCATGGAATCAGGAATAATGATGCCCGAAAGTCCCAAGCGCGAAGCAACGGTGGATTGGTGGGACGACCCGCTGTGGTACAAGGATGCCGTCATCTATGAACTGCATGTCAAGGCGTTTTTCGACAGCGACAACAACGGCGTCGGGGATTTCCGCGGTCTGACAGCAAAGCTCGATTATCTGCAGGATCTCGGCGTCAATACGCTATGGCTGTTGCCGTTCTATCCATCACCCTTCAGGGACGATGGCTATGACATCGCCGACTACCACAACGTCGATCCGAAATACGGGACGCGCGCCGATTTCAAGCATTTCGTGCGCGAAGCCCACCGCCGCCGGCTGAAGATCATCACCGAACTGGTCATCAATCACACCTCCGACCAGCATCCGTGGTTTCAGGCTGCCCGCAAGGCGCCGCCCGGTTCCTCCAAGCGCAATTTCTATGTCTGGAGTGACACGGACAAGAAATTCGCGGATACACGCATCATCTTTACCGATACCGAAAAATCCAACTGGGCCTGGGATGATGTTGCGCAAGCCTATTATTGGCATCGCTTCTTTTCACACCAGCCTGACCTGAATCACAACAATCCGGCTGTCGTCGATGCAGTGATCCGGGTCATGCGGTTCTGGTTGGACATGGGCGTGGACGGCTTGCGGCTGGATGCGATTCCCTATCTGTGCGTGCGGGAAGGAACCAGCAATGAAAATCTGCCGGAAACGCACGAAGTCATCAAGAAAATCCGGGCGGTGATCGACGCGAACTATCCCAATCGCATGCTGCTGGCCGAGGCCAACCAGTGGCCCGAGGATGTGCGCGAATATTTCGGCGAGGGCGATGAATGCCACATGGCCTATCATTTCCCGCTGATGCCGCGCCTGTACATGGCGATTGCCCAGGAGGACCGCCATCCCATCGTCGATATCATGGCTCAGACGCCGGAGATCCCGGACTCCTGTCAATGGGCCATTTTCCTGCGCAATCACGATGAGCTGACGCTGGAAATGGTCACCAGCCGCGAGCGGGATTACATGTACAGCATGTATGCCGTTGATCCGTTGATGCGGGTCAATGTGGGTATTCGCCGTCGCCTCGCGCCGCTCATGGAAAACAATCGCGAAAAGATCGAACTGATCAACTTCTTGCTGATGACCCTGCCGGGCTCGCCCATCCTCTACTATGGCGATGAGATCGGCATGGGTGACAATTTTTATCTCGGTGACCGCAACAGCGTGCGCACCCCCATGCAATGGAGTCCCGATCGCAATGGCGGCTTTTCTCGGGCCGATCCGCAGCGTCTGTTTCTGCCGCCCATGATGGATCCCATTTATGGGTATGAGGCGGTCAGCGTCGAAGCCCAGATGCGCAATCCGTCATCACTGTTGAACTGGACCAAGCGCCTCATTGCGGCGCGCAAGAATTACCGCGCCTTTGGCAATGGCACCCTGAGACTGCTTGATCCCGGCAATCGCAAGATCCTGGCCTATGTGCGCGAATGGGCGGATGAGAAAATCCTGTGCGTGACCAATCTGTCGCGCACGGCGCAGCCCGTGGAACTGAACCTCGCCGATTTCAAGGGCCGCGTTCCCGTTGAATTGGTGGGTCAAGCCGCTTTCCCGCCGATCGGTGAGCTGCCCTACCTGTTGACCCTGAAGGGCTACGGGTATTACGCATTTCGCCTGGCAACCGACGTCGAGGCGCCCAATTGGCATCAGGATTACCTGCCCAATCGCGAATTGCCGGTGCTGGTCCTGACCGAGGGCTTCCTGACCTTCCTCAGCGGCCGGAGCATTGCCAGCGCAGTACGCCGCGCCATCGCCAGTCGCACCCAATCACAGCTGCAACACGAAATCCTGGCGCCCTATCTGCGCAGCAAGCGTTGGTTTGCCGGCAAGGATCGCACCATCATCCGAATCGACATCCGCGAACAAAGCGAGTGGCGCGATGGTGGGGGGCAGTGGTTGTTGACCTTGATCGAGGTGCATTTCAGCGCAGGGGACCCGCAGCTTTACTTCCTGCCGCTGGCCATGGCATGGGAGGATGAAACCAGCGAAGAGAAATTGCGGGCGCTGCTGCCTTGGACCTTGGCCAAGGTGCGCGAGAAGGCGCGCATGGGCATTCTTTATAGCGGTTATGGCGACAACGGATTTTGCCGCGCCCTGGTAAGGGCGATGGCGCGTGGCACAAGCGTGCCGCTGGGCGAGGGCAGCCTGCACTTCCAGGCCACGGGCGCCATCCCCGATCTGGCTGCGCTGGCTGACGAACCGGTTTATCACCCGGGGCTCGAACAGAGCAACATTGCGGTGTTGTTCGGCGAGCGGCTGTTCCTCAAATGCTATGGCCGCCTGCAGCGTGGTATCAACCCGGAAGTGGAGGTCGGCTGTTTCCTCACCCAGCAGGCGGCGTACAGTCATGCTGTTCCCGTCGGCGGCTTCATGGAATACCGATCCCCGACGGGTGAGACCATCGACCTGGCTCTGCTGCAATCCTTTCTCGCGAATCAGGGCTCAGCCTGGAACTATGCGGTCGACTATCTGGAACGCACCCTTGCCGAGCCTTCGCCTGTTTCCGATGACGGTGAACCCAACCAGCACGCTTTCTTCATGCACCAGATGAACAATCTGGGCAAGCGCACCGCAGAACTGCACCAGGCCTTTGGCAAGACGACGGGCAATCCGGCATTCGATCCGGAACCGGTAACGGCTGCAGACCTGGACCACTGGTTCGAAGCCGTACGCCAGGACGCGGTGCAGACCTTCGATCGCCTGGAGAGCCAGCTTGGTCAGATCCCGGAGGCCCTGCAAATGTCTTGCAAGACATTGCTGTCACACCGCCCGGCATTGCTGGCAGGCTTGCGCCCACAGGGGCTGGAAGACGGTCAGCTCATGCGCAGTCGCTATCATGGTGACTACCACTTGGGTCAGGTATTGCGGGTCCAGGACGACTTCATCATCACCGACTTTGAAGGCGA
>WOZT01000026.1:0-3701 GCA_011620145.1 Gammaproteobacteria bacterium
GTTCCACGTGGAACAGGGTGTGCTCTCAAGAATGCTATGATGTCCCTTTTTCCGGGTGCCTCTTTCGCATGAGTGCAACAAGCTACGATTCTTCCAACATCAAGGTGCTGCGCGGTCTTGATGCGGTCCGTAAACGTCCCGGCATGTACATTGGCGACACCGATGACGGTTCGGGCCTGCATCACATGGTGTTCGAGGTGGTGGACAATGCCATCGACGAAGCCTTGGCAGGGCATTGCACCAATATCCAGGTCGCCATCGAAAACGACAATACCATCATGGTCTCGGACAACGGGCGCGGAATTCCCGTTGATATCCATGCGGAAGAAGGGCGATCCGCCGCCGAAGTGATCATGACCATCCTGCACGCGGGCGGAAAATTCGATGACAACTCCTACAAGGTTTCCGGAGGCCTGCATGGCGTCGGCGTTTCCGTCGTCAATGCCCTCTCCGAAACCTTGGAACTGACCATCCATCGCGAAGGCAAGACGCACTTTCAACGCTATCACCTGGGCGAGCCCCAAGCGCCACTCGCCGTCACTGGCGATACCAATCAGCGCGGCACACTCATCCGCTTCAAGCCCAGCCCCTTGATTTTCAGCAATATCGAGTTTCATTACGACATCCTGGCCAAACGGCTCCGGGAACTGTCGTTTCTGAATTCCGGCGTGCGCATCGAGCTGCGGGATGAACGCGGTGAAGGCCGCCAAGCTGTGTTCGAGTACCAAGGCGGCATCCGCGCTTTCGTCGAGCATCTCAACCAGAAGAAAACCCCGCTGCATCCCCGGATTTTCTATTTCTCGGGCGAGCGCGATGGCATCGGCGTGGAAGTGGCGGTGCAATGGAACGATTCCTACCAGGAGACGATGTTCTGTTTCACCAACAACATTCCTCAACGCGATGGCGGCACCCATCTGGCTGGTTTTCGTGCAGCGTTGACGCGAACCGTCAATGGCTACATCGAGGAAGCAGGGCTCAACAAGAAAGAAAAACTTTCCCTGATGGGCGACGATGCCCGTGAAGGTCTGACTGCCGTTCTGTCGGTCAAAGTGCCGGACCCCAAGTTTTCCTCCCAGACCAAGGACAAGCTGGTGTCCTCGGAGGTCAAGGCGATCGTGGAGTCGCTGGTGGCCGAACGGCTGCAGGACTTTCTGCTGGAGCATCCCCACGATGCCAAGGCCGTGGTCGGCAAGGTCATGGACGCCGCCCGTGCGCGGGAAGCCGCCCGTCGCGCGCGCGAGATGACGCGTCGTAAAGGTGCGCTTGACATTGCCGGCCTTCCAGGCAAGCTCGCTGATTGCCAGGAAAAAAATCCGGCCCTGTCGGAGATCTTCCTGGTGGAAGGCGACTCTGCCGGTGGGTCCGCCAAACAGGCGCGGGATCGCCGTACCCAGGCCATCCTGCCGCTCAAAGGCAAGATCCTCAATGTCGAGAAAGCCCGCTTCGACAAGATGCTGGCATCCCAGGAGGTGGCCACGCTGATCACGGCACTGGGTTGTGGCATTGGCCGGGATGATTTCAATCCGGACAAGCTGCGCTACCATCGCATCATCATCATGACCGACGCCGATGTCGACGGATCCCATATCCGCACGCTGTTGCTGACCTTCTTCTATCGCCAGACCTTCGCCCTGGTGGAGCGTGGACACGTCTATATCGCCCAGCCCCCGTTGTACAAGGTCAAACGCGGCAAGCAGGAGCAATATCTGAAGGACAACGCGGCCCTGGACGCCTATCTGCTCAATCTGTCCGTGGACGGCGCTTCCGTATGGCCAGCGCCCGATGTCCCGGCGATCCATGGCGCGCCGCTGGCGCGTCTGGTCGCGACACATCAGGCGGCCGAGACGGCGGTTGACCGCCTGTCGCGTTCCTTTGACCCCCATCTGCTGATGGTGTTGTCGGAGGTGGCGCCGGTGCTGCCGATTTTGGCCGAGGACGACTCAGCCAGGAAAGCCTGGCTTGAGGTATTTGAAGCGAAACTGAATGCTTCCGCGCCGGGTGCGAATCTCTATACGGCAACGCGTTGTGATGCATCCGGCTTGGTGGTGAGCCGCAAGCGCCACGGTCTCGACCAGGTCTATCATCTGAGCCGGGAACAACTGGAAGGCCCGGAGTTTCGTCCACTGCACCAGATGGCGCAGACCCTGTGGGGAATGTGGACGGATCAGGCCCGCGTGGCGCGTGGCGAACGTGGCCAGGCGACGATGCGCTTCCGGGATGCGGTGCAGTGGCTGATGGAGGAGGCCCGGCGCGGCCTGGCCATCCAGCGCTACAAGGGCCTTGGGGAAATGAATCCGGATCAGCTCTGGGAAACCACCATGGATCCCGAGACGCGGCGCCTGTTGCGGGTCAATGTGGAGGACCTGGTGGCGGCGGATGACATCTTCACCACCCTGATGGGCGATCAGGTGGAACCGCGGCGAGAATTCATTGAACGCAATGCCCTTCTGGTCAGTAACCTGGACGTCTGACCTTTTCCCACCGTGGTGGCGCTGATTTCCGTGTCCAGCCTCGGACCCTTGGTGCTGTTCACGGATTTCGGTCTGGCAGGCCCCTACGTCGGCCAGATGAAGGCCGCCATCCACCGTGTGGCGCCCCACGCGGTGGTCTTGGACCTGTGCCACGATCTGGCGCCCTTTGCGCCCCGCCCTGCCGCTTACCTGTTGGCAGCCTTGCTCCCCTATCTCCCGGTTGGCGCTTGCGTGGTGGCGGTGGTCGATCCCGGCGTGGGTACCGCGCGGCGCGGTCTGGTGCTGGAGGGCAGCGGGTTGCGCCTGGTTGGACCGGATAATGGCCTGCTCGCGGTCGCTGCACAGCGGCTCGATCGGCCACGCTGGCATGCCTTGCCGCCACCACAAGAAACGCTTTCGCTAAGCTTTCAGGGTCGTGACTGGTTCGCGCCCGCTGCTGCGCGATTGCAGACGGGCCAGGAGCTTGCCTTGCAAGCCTTGGGCGCGCATCCGCCGGAGGGATCCGACTGGCCGCCGGACTGGGCCTGCGTCATCTACATCGATCGCTATGGCAACGCCATGACCGGCCTGCGTGCCGAAACCCTCGCTGTCAACAGTGTGTTGGAAGTGGCTGGCCGGCGGCTTGTGGGTGGCCGGACATTCGCCGATGTCCCGGTGGGCGAGGCATTCTGGTATGCCAATTCCTGCGGTCTGGTGGAAATTGCCGTGAACCAGGGGCAAGCCGCCCGCATGCTGGACCTGGAGGTCGGTACACCGATTGTGGCCCGATCCTCCAGGCGCTGAGACCGACTATTTCAAGCGTTGCTTGACCGCATCTTCCAGGGTGGTCAGTCCGGCAGCCTTGCCGAACGCCAGCGCTTCGCTCGCGGATTTTCCTTGAATCAGATTCGCGCGCAGGGCGAGCAGGGCACCCACGCGGTTACCGCTGGCGCAATGGATGATCACGGGCATGGATTCGGATGTGGCGATGGCCCGATCCAGACGGCGGGCATTTTCCTCGGTCAGATCGGCCGCGCCCCCGATGGGAATGCTGATGAAGTGCATTCCCAGGGACTCGACTTGCCCCGACTCGTCGATTCCCGCCATTTCCGAACCCGGCCGCAGATTGATCACGGTCTTGTATCCCGCCGCGGCAGCAGCCCGCAGGTCGGCCTCGGTGGGTTGACCGCCAGTCAACAGGCCCGGTGCGGGCTGTTTGGCATTGGGAAGATTGATCAGCATCGAAGGCTC
>WOZT01000026.1:3801-6532 GCA_011620145.1 Gammaproteobacteria bacterium
TGGTGGCTTGCTGCGGGCTCAGTTTAGCTGCGCACAAGGCCAGAATCACCTGAGCGATGCGATGGGCGGAGATCAAGGGCAAGGCGTTGTGGCGATGACGCGGAAACGGCAGTTGACCGCGGCCAATGGCGCGGCGCATGGGGGCGTTGAGCCAGCGTTCCAAGACGAGGACGGTGGACAGATTCAGGATTTGCGTGGAGGGTTCGAGCGCCTTATGCAAGGCCAATCCAGCCGGGATGAGCTGGACGATTCGTCCCGGATCGCGCGGCCACAGCGCTTCGGGGATCCGTTCGGGTTTGGGTAATCCTCCCGCCAGTCGCGAGCCGGGAAAGATCAGTAGCCAGTCCAGCGGCCGCGTAAATGGAGTGGACGTCTCGGGCGGCTGGGATCGCGCCGGCAGCGTCTGGATGGAAACGCCGCGCCGCGCCAGTCGCTGCGCCCACGGGGTATCGACCCGGCGCGACCACGCAGTAATCGTTGCGCCGTGTTCCAGCAAGGCCTGCAGGCTTGCCGTGGCTTCCGGGCCGTGAATGCCCAGGATGCCGACGTGGAGCGCACGCGGGGCTGGGGCATCCCTCCATGCTGTCGTTTTATCCTGAATCGTCATGTGCTCGCCGATGTTGAAGTTCAGCCATGATGCTCGCCGCCCAGCAGGCGCTGTTCCGCGCGCTCGATCTGGGAGGCCGTTCCCAGCAGCACCAGGGTGTCGTTGGTCTTGAGGCGGACCTCGGCGCTGGGATCCTGGCCGGTCAGGGCGCCGCGCCGCAAGGCTTGGACGCGTACGCCGATCTGATCCAGTTGCAGATCACCCAATTGCTTGTCGACCGCGTAGGCGGTTTCCGACAAGGCCACGGGATGCACCACCTCCAGCGGCTTGCCCTTGGCATCGGTGAGACGCGAACGCTCGCCGTGCAGATAACCATGCAGCAGCTTGTAGCGCTCGCGCCGCGCGTCCTGGATGCGTTCCTGGATGCGTTCAGGGGGAACGCCCAGCAGTTCCAGCACATGGGAAACCAGCATCAGGCTGCTCTCCAGGGTTTCCGGGATGATTTCGGTGGCGCCCGCCGCCTGCAGGGCTTCCCAGTGCCGATCATCCGCCGTGCGTACCAAGACCGGCAGATCGGCGCGCACCTCGCGCACTACTTCCAGGATGCGCCGCGCGTGCGGGAAGTTATCGAAGGCCACCACCAGCAACCGGGCCCGTTCCAGCCCCGCTTTCCGGAGCAGGGCGCGTTGGCGGGAATCCCCATACAGCACCGGTTCACCGGCCAGCAGCGCTTCACGGATGCGCAGGGTATCGCCGTCAATGGCGACATACGGAATCTGTTCGCTTTGTAAAAAACGGGCGATGGCCTGACCGACCCGGCCAAAGCCGCAGAGAATGACATGGGGTTCCGATGAGGCGGGCAGCCAGGGATTGATGTCCAGTTCAGGCGGTCGGGCGAGTCGGCGGGTCCAGCGCGGATTCAGGCGCAGCAACAGCGGCGTGAGCATCATGCTCAGCATGATGCTGGAGAACACCAGGGATTGTTGGGCGGGGCTGACCAAGGCATAGGCGCCGCCCAGGGTCAGCAGGGCAAAGCCGAATTCGCCGCCCTGCGCCAAGGCAAAGCCCGCGCCCACGGCATTCTCCGGGGTTTCGCCCAGCAGGCGCGCCAGCACCACCACCACGATCCATTTCAGCACCATGAAGCTGGCGGTGAGCAGGATGATCCAATGCAACTGGGCCGCCAGCGGCCCCAGATGGATCAACATTCCCACCGCCACGAAGAAAATGCCCAGCAGCACGTCGCGGAACGGCCGGATTTCGGCCTCGATCTGATGACGAAAATGGCTTTCCCCCAGGAGCATCCCGGCGATGAAGGCCCCCAGCGCCATCGATAAGCCCATCAGTTGCGTCAGGGCCGCCGCCGCCAGGATCACCACCAGCACCGCCAGCACGAACAGCTCTTCGGTGCGGGTGCGTGCCACCAGGGTAAACAGCCGGGGCAGCAGGCGCGGGCCGAGGATCAACAGCCCAGCCAGCAGCACGGTCGCCTTGCCCAGGGTCCACAGCAGGGAAGGCAGCAACTGGTCAGGCTGTCCACCCAGGGAAGGCAGGATGGCGAGGAAGAACACCGAGGCCATGTCCTGGAACAGGAGGACGGCCACGGCGATCTGGCCGAAGCGCAGATGGAGCTGGTGGTTTTGCGTCAGTTCCCGGCTGACCACCGCTGTCGAGGACAGGGCCAGCGCGCTGGCGAGAATCCAGCCCGTTGCCAGGGGTACGCCCATGGCCCAGGCCACACCCCACAACACCAACAGGGTGACCACCACCTGCCCTGCCCCGATGCCCAGCACCAGCCGTCGCATCGCCATCATCTTGGGCAGGGCGAATTCGAGCCCCAAGGAAAACAGCAGAAACACCACGCCGAATTCGGCGATCTGGACCACCGATTCGGGTCGGGAGATCCATCCCAGCCCCCCCGGCCCGATCAGCACGCCGACCAGGATATAGCCGAGGATGGGGGGAATCCGCAGTGGATAGCACAGCGCCAGCACGGCCAGCGAGCTGGCCAGCAGGATCAGCAGTTCAAGGAAGAACCCATGGGGCATGGCGGCGAACCGACCGGAGGATCAGCGGAGTTTCCGCGACTATACCATCCGGCCGGCTTGCAGCCCGAGGGTCAGTTTGCGGGGCTTTTGCGTTCCTTGGCGACGAGGTAATCGATCACCTTCAGGGTTTCCGTCA
>WOZT01000095.1 GCA_011620145.1 Gammaproteobacteria bacterium
GAATTGCGTTGCTCACCCGGCGATGGGCGCAAGCGGTTTAATCCACCGTTTTGCGTCGTCGGTGTCTCAAGAATTTTGGAGGAAACGATTCATGAAAAAGCGTGTTGTGTTGTTGTTTTCGACCGCCGCGATGGCGGCTGTTTCCCTTTCGGCGAGTGCCGGCATGACGGATCTTGCCGACAGCCGTCTGGCGGAGGTCTCCGGTCAGGGCTATACGCTCACTGTCGGCGTCACGCCTCATCCGGTGCCTTTCGCATACGAAGACTTCGTAGCCGAAGCGCCGGCATCGGTGGTAACGTTCCAGAAGGCACTAACTGCGGCCTGGGCTCCGAACTATCCAACGAAAGTGGCTGCCACCCGCACCGCTGGATTGGCATTGACCAACGTCGGTTTGACGGCCGCCACTGGCAAATTGCAGGCTATCCCCCACCTGGGCACGTGGGTGCCTTCGGTCTCCATTACGAGCCCCTGATCGCGCATTCCCGCCGGCTTCCATCGAGAGCCGGATTTTGGGTGACCGTGTAATTGTCGCCCGGATGTCTCCGTGACTTCTGGGCGATTCCTTCTGTCAACTATCCGAGAGGCTCACGTTGAAGCTGCGAGAGCTGGCCTGTCCTGCTAACATGCGCCGCCATGCAAGCCGCTGATTTTGACTTCCAGCTTCCCCCCGAACAGATCGCCCAGTTTCCCTTGCCGGATCGCACGGCCTCCCGCCTGCTGTGCCTGGAAGGGGCGTCGGGCCATTGGCAGGATCGGGGGATCCGTGATTTGCCCGGGCTCGTGATGCCCGGCGATCTGCTCGTTCTGAACGATACCCGCGTGATCCCGGCGCGCCTGTTCGGCACCAAGCCCACCGGTGGGGCAGTGGAGTTGCTGATCGAGCGGGTGGTTGACGCGCGGCGCGCCTGGGCGCATCTGCGAGCCAGCAAGTTCCCCAGGGCGGGTTCGCGGATTGTGCTGGAGGGCGGCGGGACACTGATCGTGGGCGAGCGGGATGCGGGGCTGGTCGAGGTGGCCGTCGAGGGGGATGAATCCCTGCCGGCGCTGCTGGAGCGGGTGGGCCACATGCCCTTGCCGCCTTATATCCAGCGTGCGGATGAGCCGACCGACCGGGAGCGTTATCAAACCGTGTTTTCCGCTCATCCCGGCGCCGTGGCGGCGCCGACGGCCGGATTGCACTTCGATCAGGCGCTGCTGGAGCAACTGGTGGCGAAGGGTGTGACCCTGGGTACGCTGACGCTGCATGTCGGCGCGGGAACCTTCCAGCCGGTGCGTGCCGAGCAGTTGGCTGAACATCGCCTGCACGCGGAACAGGTGGAGGTCAGCGCGACCTTGTGCGAACAGATCGCCGCCACCCGTGCGCGCGGTGGGCGCGTCGTGGCGGTGGGGACAACCGTGGTGCGGGCGCTGGAAACGGCCGCCCAGGATGGCGAACTGCGCCCTTATGCGGGTGAAACCCGGTTGTTCATCCATCCGGGCCGTGCCTTTCGGTTTCGGGTGGTGGACGCGCTGCTCACCAATTTCCATCTGCCCCGTTCCACGCTGCTGATGCTGGTGTGCGCCTTCGCGGGTCGGGAGCGCGTACTGGCGGCCTATGACCATGCGGTGGCGGCAGGGTATCGGTTCTACAGCTACGGGGACGCCATGTGGATCACGCCGGCACCGGGGGTGCGCCCATGAATTTCGCGCTTCTGGGACGCAGCGGCGCGGCCCGCCGTGGCCGTTTGACCCTGGCGCACGGTCAGGTCGACACCCCGGGCTTCATGCCCGTGGGCACCTATGGCACGGTCAAGGCCCTCACGCCGGAGGAGGTCCGCGACTGCGGTGCCCAGATCCTGCTGGGCAATACCTTTCATCTCTGGCTCCGGCCCGGGCTGGAAGTAATCGCGGCCCATGGGGGACTGCACGGCTTCATGAACTGGTCCGGTCCCATCCTCACCGACTCGGGCGGTTTCCAGGTCTTCAGTCTGGCGGAACTGCGCCGGCTGACGGAGGAGGGGGTGCATTTTCGCTCGCCGATCGACGGCGATGCGGTGTTCCTGAGTCCCGAGCGGTCCATGGAAATCCAGCGGGTGCTCAATTCCGACATCGTCATGGTGTTCGACGAGTGCACGCCCTATCCGGCGACCGTGGAGGCGGCCCAGGCGTCGATGGAGCTGTCCTTGCGCTGGGCGGCGCGCAGCCGGGCGGCCCACGAAGGCAATCCCAACGCCTTGTTCGGCATTGTGCAGGGCGGCATGTATCCGGATCTGCGGCGCCGCTCACTGGAGGGGCTGCAGGCCGTGGGGTTTGACGGTTATGCCATCGGCGGGGTGTCGGTTGGGGAGCCGCTGGCCGAGCGGCGCATGGTGCTCGATGCGCTGCTGCCGGAAATGCCGCAGGACCGGCCGCGCTATCTGATGGGTGTGGGAACCCCCAGCGATCTGGTGGAGGCGGTGGCGCGCGGCGTGGATCTGTTCGACTGCGTGATGCCGACCCGCAATGCCCGCAATGGTCACCTGTTCACCCATGACGGCGTGGTGCGCATTCGCAACGCCGCCTATCGGCTGGATACCGGCCCCCTTGATCCGGCGTGCGATTGCATGACCTGCCGCAACTATTCGCGGGCCTATCTGCGTCATTTGGAACGCAGCCAGGAAATCCTGTTCGCCCGCCTGGCCAGCTATCACAACACCTATTATTACCAGAACCTGATGGCCCGCATGCGAGCGGCCATCCATTCGGGAACATTCGAGGATTTTCAACGCGAATTTTATGCCCGCGAGGGGCGCGCGGCGGTGGCTGTGCCATAATGGCCGCCGATTCGGGTGCCCCGCGGGGCCGATTGTACAGACAGGAACGGAATCTATGAGTTTCTTTATCGCCGACGCATGGGCCCAGCAAGCACCGACCCAGCCCAGTATGTGGCTGAATGTCCTGCCTTTGGTGGTGCTTTTTGTGGTGTTCTACTTTGTGCTGATCCGGCCGCAAACGCAGCGGGCCAAGAAGCAGCGGGACATGCTGGCGGCCCTGAATCGGGGTGATGAAATCCTCACCACGGGGGGGCTGGCGGGGCGCATTGTGGAACTGGGAGAAACCTTCGTGGATCTCGAAATCGCCGACAAGGTGGTCGTCAAAGTGCAGCGGCAAGCACTTGGGGCCTTACTGCCCAAGGGCACGCTCAAAAAGAAATCCTGATCACGTCCGGCGAGGGTAAGGCGTCGATGAATCGCTATTCCTGGTGGAAGAACGCACTGATCCTGTTGGTGCTGCTTGTTTCCTGTCTCTATGCACTGCCCAACCTGTTTGGGGAAGATCCATCCATCCAGATTACGGGTGAACGCAATGCACCCGTTCCGGCCGAAGCCGTGGACACCATCAAGCGGGTCCTGCAGGAAAACGAATTGCTGCCCCGGGCGATCGAGGCCCAGGACGGCCGCGTCCTGGTGCGTTACCTGGACAGCGAAACCCAGTTGCAGGCACGGCAGAAACTGGCAGAGGCCTTGGGCAGCAATTATGTGCTCGCGCTCAACCTCGCGCCGCGCACGCCGGCCTGGCTGCTGGCCATCGGCGCCCGCCCCATGAATCTGGGGCTGGACTTGCGCGGTGGCGTTCATTTCCTGCTTGAAGTGGACATGAAGGCCGCGGTCAGCCAGCGCCTGGAGCGCTATGAAACGGATCTGCGTCGCGGCCTGCGCGAAAGTGGGGTGCGCTATAACGGGATCGAACGGCGCGGGGATACCCTGACCATTACCCTGCGTGATGCCGCTGATCGGTCTTCAGCGCGCGACAGCATTCTCAAATCCTACCCCGAAGTGTTGGTGGACAATCCCGCCAATCGGCCTGACGCCCTGGTGTTGCGCCTGAGCGAGGCCGAGCAGGAGCACCTGCGCACTTTCGCGCTCCAGCAAAACCTCAACACCCTGCGCAATCGCATCAACGAACTGGGCGTGGCCGAGCCGGTTGTTCAGCAACAGGGCAAGGACCGCATCGTCGTGCAATTGCCCGGCGTGCAGGACACCGCCCGCGCCAAGGAAATCCTGGGTGCGACGGCGACATTGGAATTCCGCTTGGTGGACATGGATGCGGATGCGTCTCAGGCCGCCCGGACGGGTCAGGTGCCCCTGGGGGACAAACTCTACAAACACCGTAACGGCCGCCCCGTTCTGCTCAAGCGGGAACTGATCGTCACCGGCGATCAGTTGGTGGATGCCTCCTCCGGGTTTGACGGCCAATCGGGTGGCCCGACGGTCAATGTCACGCTGGACAACCGGGGCGCAACTCGAATGGGGGACACCACCCGCCAGAATCTGGGTCGACAGATGGCCGTGGTGTTCGTCGAGAATCGCAGTGATTTGCGTACCGAAAATGGCGAGACGGTGCGGGTCCGCCACTCGGTGGAAGAGGTGGTGAGCATTGCCACCATCCAGGGAATATTCAGTAAGCGCTTCCAGATCACGGGTCTGGGTCAGCAGGAAGCGCGGGATCTGGCGTTGCTGCTGCGTTCTGGTGCCCTGGCCGCGCCCGTGGATATCGTCGAGGAACGCACGGTCGGCCCCAGCCTGGGTCAGCAGAACATCGAACAGGGCTGGAATGCCGCGCTGCTGGGATTCTTCCTGGTGGTTGGTGTGGTTGGCGTGTATTACAAGATTTTCGGTCTGATCGCCGATCTGGCGCTATTGGTCAACGTCATCGTGCTGGTGGCGCTGATGTCCATTTTGCAGGCCACACTGACCCTGCCGGGGATCGCGGGGATCGTCCTGACCGTGGGCATGGCGGTGGACGCCAACGTGCTGATCTTCGAGCGCATCCGCGAGGAACTGCGCAACGGCAGCACGCCGCAGGCGGCGATCTATTCCGGCTATGAAAAGGCCTTTGCCACCATTGCCGACTCCAATATCACCACCATCATCGCCGCCAGCCTGTTGTTTGGCATGGGGTCCGGGCCGGTCCGTGGGTTTGCCGTCACCTTGGTGCTCGGCATCCTGGCGTCCATGTTCACCGCCATCACCGGCACACGGGCCCTGATCAACCTGATCTACGGCAACCGGCGCGTGACCCGGCTGTCCATCTAGGAGCGCGTTTCGTGGAACTGTTTCCTCACAATTCCAAAGTCGATTTCATGGGTCAGCGCTATGTCTGGTATGCCATTTCGGGCGCGCTGATCTTTCTCTCCGTCGTCGGGTTGGCGGTGCGTGGACTGAATTTCGGCATCGATTTCACCGGCGGCCTGGTGATGGAAGTGCGCTATCCGGAACCGGTCAATCTGGAAACCGTGCGTGAACAACTCGCCACCTCCGGTTTTGGGGAAGCCCAGGCCCAGCGTTTTGGCGCTGATCGGGACGTCATGATACGACTGCCTCCGCAGGCAGGTGTCGATCCCAAGCAGCTCGGGGACCGGGTCTTGAAGGCGCTGGCCAGCCATGATCCGGGCGTCCAGATGCAGCGGGTGGAATATGTTGGCCCGCAGGTGGGCTCGGAATTGGCGGATCAGGGCGGCTTGGCCCTGCTGATTGCCGTAGCCGGCATCATGCTCTACGTGGGGCTGCGGTTTGAATTTCGCCTGGCGTCGGGCGCCGTCATTGCCCTGGCACATGATGTGATCATTACCATCGGGGTCATTTCCTGGGCCCAGGTCAGTTTTGACTTGAGTGTGCTGGCAGCCGTGCTGGGCATCATCGGCTACTCGATCAACGACTCCATCGTGATCTTCGATCGCATCCGGGAGAACTTCATCAAACTGCGCCGCCTGACGCCCGCGGAAATCATCAATACCTCGGTCAACCAGACCCTGTCCCGCACCATCATGACCAACCTGACGGTTTTGCTGGTGTTGGTGGCGCTGCTGGTATTGGGTGGCGACACCTTGCGACCCTTCTCCATCACCATGTTGGTGGGCGCCATCTTTGGCACGTATTCCACCATCTATGTGGCCAGCAGCATGGCCTTGGAAATGGGCGTGCGGCGGGAGCACCTGTTGCCCGTGGTGCGCGAAGGACCGAAAGACCAGCTATAAGCTTCTTCTGCGTGCTCCAGCCGTGACTGGCTGGAGCACTGCTTGGTTCAGGGATGACGGCCCAGGGCGGGGGTCAGGTGGGGCTGGATGTCCCGCACCAGGGCGGCAAACAGACGCGGATTGCCGCAGACCAGATTGCCCGAGTCCATGAACCCATCGGGTTCCCCCGCCAGGTTCCCCACAATGCCGCCGGCTTCCTGAACCAGAACCACCCCTGCGGCGATATCCCAGGGTTTCAGGCCCAGCTCCCAATAACCATCCAGGCGTCCGCTGGCGACATAGGCGAGGTCCAGCGCGGCGGACCCGGCGCGCCGGATACCAGCCGCCTTGCTGGCGATCGTTTGCAGCATGCCGTAGTAGGCCGGGGCGTGGCTAAAGTCCCGAAACGGCAAGCCGGTGCCGATCAGTGCGCCCTCCAGGCTGCGGGCGGGCGTCACGCGGATGCGCCGGTCATTCAGGAACGCGCCCACCCCTCGGGAAGCGGTGTAAATCTCCCCGCGCACGGGGTCATGGATGACGCCATGTTCCAGCCGGC
>WOZT01000279.1 GCA_011620145.1 Gammaproteobacteria bacterium
TCGAGCTGGCCGTACTCAATATAGAGCACCGAGAGCCGTTCCTTCATCGGTATGGGCCGCAGCGGCGGGCAGCAGATCGGCCACGGGTCAGCCGCCCTGGCCGCGATGCTTGGCCACAAAGCGCACACCGGGCAGACCCTCGAAATCGGCATCCTGGGTCCACAGCAGCGCGCCAAAGCGGCGAGCGGTGGCGTAGATGACCGAATCGGCAAGCGCGAGCCGATGTTCCACACCCAAGCGCGCTGCCGACAGCGCCAGTACGGAATCCAACTCGACCACCTGCCCCTGTCGCATCAGCGCCACTGCTTGAAGGGCATCGCCCTCCCCCCGTTGCTGCAACACGCGCTTGAAGACCTCCAGCAGGGATAGCGTCGGGACAACCAACTGTTCCGTGTCGAGGATCGTCGACGCAAAGAAGGTGGCATTGGGTCCATCGGCGAAATACTCCAGCCAGCCGGACGAATCGACCAGGTTCATACCCGATCGGCTTCCCGCGGCACGTCCGTGTCGATGCCGCGCAGGAAGCCGCGTGCCTCGCGCATATCCTGCACCGGGACGAACTCCGCACGCCCCTCGTAGACGATCACGTCGAGCTTCTGCCCCGGCTTGATTTGCAGCGACTCCCGCACCGCCTTGGGAATCACCACCTGATATTTTTCGGACACGGTTACCGTCGTCATACGAAACCCCTATCGATGCCAGATTGGTGGATCATAGCTGGGCATGGCTACAGCGACAACGACTGGCGCAAGGGCACGCAATCAGTACCGCCGTACCAACAGCAGCCCACAGCCGAAGGCTTTGGCGGGGCCGATGCCAGTCATGAGAGCAGATCGGAATCGGTCAGGATCGGTCACGGTGAGTACGCCGGAGAAATCCACGGTGGAGAAGCGTAACTGCTGTGTTTTAGGAAGATGACGCCGTTCCGAATGCGTGAGATAACCATCCACATGCAGCGCATCTTCATCCACTAGAAACCCGTGAGTCTCTGCGCGGCTGATAAGCCAGCGCCGGCAGGTGCGGTCCACGAGGTCGTAGAGTTGCGGCTTGTCGGCACCCTGCCATTCGGACCAGATTTTTAGTCCTCGTTCTTGCAGTAGGCGCGTTTTTTCGGCCATTACCACGTCATCGCGTCGGGCCTTGCCGTCCCGTTGGCTCGTAACGACCGGGTTGGCACGCAGGTCGAAGCGCAGGCGCGCGCCGCTGTCGAGGTCCGGCGCGTAGCCTCGGGTTTGGACATGCCACGCTGAATTGGGACTCGTCGGCGGCCTACCCGACACCAGGTAGTAACGGGATGCACCTTGGATTTCCCGGTGGCAGAACAGAAAGTCGCGGTTGGCTTCTGGCTGGCCTGGGAAGAAGCGCCACAGCCACTGGTGCTCTTCGTACGGCCCTAGCGCCCGTGCATGGGCAGCGTCACGCTCGCGACCCGGCGCGGGAGAAATCACACTGAAATACATGCTCAGCCCTCCCCGGCCAGGATGGCGACGTGCTCGGTGCGATCGCCGAACTGCCAGCCACCGCGCCGGATGATGCGATCCTTGCGAGGCGCGGACAGGTCTGCTTGGCTACCGGCCACCACGCCATCGCCCCAGACCAACCGTTCCAGCCTGGCCGGGGATTCCAGCAACGGACGTCCCCACCTGTCGGTCTGTTCGGCGAGGCGGCTGGCTAGCTGTTCGCGGTAGGTTTCGAAGGCTGTCAGAGCCGACTCCGCTTCGATGATCTTCGGATGCAAAGGCGCGGCCGGCGGGCAGGATTTACGGCCCAGATAGAGCACGAACTGCGGACGGGTCAGGGCACCCTTCAAGGCGGACAGGTCGTGGGGTGCATCCGCCAGTGGCTGGACTGCGATGAGATAGCCGACGTCCTGCCGGTAGTCGCGGGTGGAAAGAATGGTGTTGAGTTGATCCTTGGGCACGGCGAGTTCATCCCGGCGCGTGGCATGGGGCCGCTTCTTCAGAGCGGCCCGGCCCGGCACTTGCGCGGTGTGGTAGTCCCGCAGCAACGCACCTTGCGACAGAACCCCCACCGCAAAGCCGTAATCCCGGCTCAGCGCCCCGTGGGCGGCGTCATCCTCGCGCCGGATGCCAAGGGCCGCGCCCAGCAGGCCGACCAGCGCCGACTCGCCAGGCCAGTTGTGACTGCCGCGATACTCACCAACGGCGGTGTCGCCCCAGCTGGCAAGCGGCGCTTGCAGTTGAAACACCAGAAAGGCCATGCTCAGCCCCCCTTGATGAAATCGGCCAGTCCGGCGAGCGTGCCTTCGCCCGTTTCGACGTTGAAGGCGTAGCGGGCATCGGCGCAAGCGCCGTAGACCTTGTCGAAGTTGTCACAGCGCTGGGTGAGCGCACGCACCGCATTTTCGAACAGGTCGTAATCCTCTCCGCCATGCACCGGCTTCAGAAATGCCTGCGCGAGCGAGCGCGGCTGCTGGTCGCCCTTCTCCGCCAGCGCGTAGGCGGCATAGGCGCGCGAAGCAAAGCTGTTTTGCATGCCGGTGGGCGAGACCTTGGCTATGGCGTGAGCCAGCGCCTCCAGCGTGCGTTCGGCCAGGGCTGCGTCGCCGCCCAGGTTTTCCCGCAATTGCTCGCGGTTGATGCACACGTACAGGTAGAACAGCCCGGCGCCGTAGCCACGCTCGCCAATATGGCCGGCGCCGACATCTTCCAGGCCCGTATTGAGGTCGTCCACGGCACTGAAATAATCGTCTTCTACCGTTGCCTTGTGGACGGTGAAAGCGTGAGCGACCTGGACTGCCGCATCCATGTTGTAGGCCGGATCACTCGCCAACATGCGGCCGAACATGGCGATGTCTGCTGCCTGCTGAGGCTTGCGCAGCAATTTCAGCTCATCCTCGGTCGGTGCGCTGTTGCGGTTCGCACACGCGGCCGTCAGCGCATCGATGGCTGCGAGCTCCTCGGGGCTGAAATGGGCGAGCTGCTCGATTTCCAGATCCTCGTCGTGCTCGGTTTTCTTGTCGGACTTGAGCTTGCCGAACTGGCCCGCAATGGCACGTGCCCATTCCCGCGCGGCCTTGTCCTGGATGCCTTTCGCGCGCAGGGTTTTGAAAATCTCTGCACCCATGCGCTTGGTGCGTGTACCGATATGACCGGCGAGCGCGATTTCGAAAATATCCGAGGTGCGCCACGCCCGCTTGAGGCTCTGGGACGAAATGCGCAGGCGCAGGGCTTCGCCCACCAGCGCGGTCTTGGGCCGGCCGGTGTCGTCACGGTTCAGGTTGGCCGGTGGATAGCTGGTCAGCAAGTGCAGTTGAACGAAACGGCTCATGAAGTGAATCTCCCTTGTTGAAACATGAAATCAGTCGGCCTTTTTAGCCGGCCACACGTAGGCGTAAGCCCAGGCTTTCTTCACCTTGTCACCCCAGTACACGACGTCGTGGGCAAGCGCGGTGATGCTGATCTGATGCTCGATCAGCGGCAGCGCACGCCGCAGGCCGACGAACAGGGCATCGAGATCAGGCGCTTCCAGCAAGCGTTGAAAGCGCAACGGGCTGACCGGTGGCCGACCGCCGCCGCTGTCGTCCCTGCTCATGGCCTGCGCGGGTGGCTGCTCGCCATCGACTTTGACGTGCGCCAACAGACCGATCACGGCGGCCAGCCGGTCATTGAGCGGGGATGCTCCTTCGACGTCCCAGCCTGCATCGCGCAGTCGCCGGTAGGCGCGCTGGTAGGCCGGTGTCAGGCTGACGGCGGTGATGTCGTGGGCGCGGCGCAGTTCGGCGCGCGCGGCACGGTCGTCGTCCAGTCCACTCCACCAGCCGCGCAGGGCGGCGGCAAGGCGAGGGTTCTTCTGAAGGTCGTTACTCATGCGTCCCTCCCTGTGCGCCGTGTTGGCTGGCCGGGTTTTGTCGGCGACGGGCAAGCCCAGCGCCATGCGAATCTTTTTACCGTCCAGATTGCGCTGGAGCTGACGGTAGGCTTCGGCGGCGCGGCGCGGGTTCTGGCGCTCGATGGCGCCGGCACCGACGAACTGGGTGTCGAACAGATCGACCGTGACTTGCTGCAGGCGCGCGAGCCAGGTTTGCGCGAAGGCCCGGTAGTCGATGTCGCCATCCACTCGCGCCAGCGTAATCAAGTCGCGTAGCTGTCGGTAAAAATCCGCCTCGGTGTTTGCCCAGAACTGGGCCACAATGTCAGCTTTAAATTTCTTCTTTTTCTCGGGGCTCCAATCTTTAGAAAGACCTATTGGAAACCAAGCGTTCTTCACTGCGTTCACTAAGGCATCGGCAGCTTCATCTGCTGCTGCTAGCCACTGGCTGACCGCCTCCTCAACCCGCCTCTGGGCATCGACGTCGCATTCGTTTAGGCCGTACAGCGGCAGACTGGCCTCGTACCAACAGCGGGCTTTCATGTTGTTGTTCATGTCGTAGCCGAAGGCCCACAACCGAAGCTGGCCTTCCAGTACGCCCCGACCGGAAGCCAGGACATGGCTTACCACACGCGCCCGGCGCATGGCCTTGTTGGACTCAGTGGCCGCGCCCAGCACCCAGCCCAGCCAATACCGGTAGCCGATACCACCCGGCTGCGGGTGTATCGCGCGCCATTCGTCCTTGTCTTGATAGTAGGGCGACAGCGGATGGTCCCAAGCGCCCTTGTAGTTGAGACCGTAGTTCTTGGTGACGTACTGGCGCACAAGTCGGTCGGACTCGCGGCCACACAGTGGACAGATGCCGGGTTGGGCCTGCTCAAAATCGAGCCGGATGCGGCGTGGCATGGCCCAGAAGACGTGGGCGGGATGCACCTGGATGGGTGCCAACTCGCCTTTTTCCTTTTGCAGCGTGGCGATATCCGCCAGCCATGGAAAGGTTTGATGTGGCTCGGTCAAGGAGCGATCGCCGCTGTGATCGAGAAAGGCTCCACGTTCGCGCACGTTGAGCCACAAGTCGTGCCACAAGCTGCGCGGTGGCTGGCAGGCCACCAGCGTGGTCAATGGCCCGCCACCGCGCAGCCCGGTGCGGTGGCCAGCACCGCCGGATGGGGCATTGATTTGCAACGTCAGCAGAGCTGTGGCCACACAGTGGGGACAGACTGCATCCGCCTGTCCGCGCTTTACGAAGTGATCGGCGTTGTTCTTGAGCGTCTGCTCGCCCGGTGTCTCGATCAGCAGCGCGCCGATGTCGTTTACCGCGCCTTCATCGGGGCGCAGGGTGAGATCCTGCATGAAACGCGGGCCGTCGCCGTCCAGATCGAAGGCCGTGCGCAGGGGTGCGAACCATTGCTCCAGCGTTGCAGCGTCGGGCGGGCTGCGAAACAACCCGCGCCATTCGGTGTTGGTCTCGGCCGGCGCGGTGGTTTGCAGTAGTCCAATGGCGAACTGCGCCAGCGCGCCGTTGAAATCCGGCCGGTCGGCGTCGAAGGCGACCAGCGCCGGGTCCGCCAGCGCCGTCGGCGTAATCCATGTTCGGCTGCCATCGGCGAGGCGCACCGGCAGCCAGGGTTCTTCGAGCAAGTTCATGCGTCCTCCCGCAGAATCGTTACCGCAATCCCCGCGGAGCGGGGAACGTAATGGCCAAGCAGTTTTGGAGGCCGCTCCCGACTCGATCTTGGTTTTGGTCAGTTTTTGGATGGCTGACCAATGAAACTCATACATCCAGTCGACCCCACGCCGACACTCTGCAGGCAGTTCAAAATTATTTCAAGTACGCAGGCTTTCCAAATTAGAACCCTATTTAAAATTTACTTTCCATGGGTTAATTCAACCAGTCGTTGCAACACGTCCTAACTGGAGGTGTTGATGAAGCGGAAGAAGTTGAAATCGGATCGATCGCTGCGGGCGAAGCTGCGATCACCAGGCAGACCGCCGGTGTTGCATCGCGCTGAGCGATGGCCGTTCTGGAAGGCGATCGCGCAAGGACACTCCAGCGAGGACGCTGCCGCAATGGCCGGCGTGTCGCCGGCTGTCGGCAACCGGTGGTTCCGACAATGCGGTGGTATGCCTCCGTCCAATCTTGCACCATCCGCCGCAGAGCCCAGCGGGCGGTACCTCGACTTCGCTGAGCGTGAGCAGATTGCGCTGGCGCGTGCTCGTGGTGAAGGCGTTCGAGAGATTGCCAGGCAGCTCGGTCGATCGCCATCGACTATCTCGCGCGAGCTGCGGCGCAATGCCGCCACGCGTGGTGGTGGCCTCGAGTACCGAGCCCACACCGCGCAATGGCATGCCGACCGCGCTGCAATGCGTCCGAAGCCTGCCAAACTGCTGACGAACCCGATCCTGCGCGAGTACGTGCAGGATCGACTGGCCGGCAACATCGCGACGCCTGGTGGCAAATCGATCGCAGGACCGCAAGTTGAGTGGAAGGGTCGCCGGCATGGGCCAAGACAAGCCCGCCGATGGTCGCATCGGCTTGGAGCCCGGAGCAGATCGCCAATCGTCTGTTGATGGATTTCCCCGAAGACACTTCGATGCGCATCAGCCATGAAGCGATCTACCAGGCGCTGTACGTGCAGGGCCGCGGAGCATTGCGCCGGGAGCTGACCGCTTGCCTGCGCA
>WOZT01000039.1 GCA_011620145.1 Gammaproteobacteria bacterium
GGGGCTTTCACACGATCCTCGGGTTATAGTTTGGTGCAAACCACGGGAGATCTTCATGCGCATACGCGGTCTTGTTCTGTACAGCTTCCTTCTCGCCCTGCTGGCGAGTTGCGCCACGAATCCCTTTGAGCACGCGCCTGTAGCCGGCAAGGGCGCAGTGGCCGGGCGATTGACGGGTGATGCAACGCGACCCTATGCCGTGCTGGTGCTGCCGGCCGGCCAGGGATTCGCCATGAACGTGACCACCCCCAAGGCTTACCCGAACGAAAACGGTGATTTCCTGCTGCCGAATCTGGCGCCCGGAAACTATGTCCTGGCGGGCTTCAGTGATGGCCAGCGGCCCTACTGGTTCAACCGCAAGGTCAGCGCCGGTCGCTGCGTGGTGGTGCGTGCCGGCGAAGTGGCCTTCCTCGGCAGCTATCGCCTGATCGAAGGCCAAAGCCCGGAAATCGGCGAGCGTTTTTATGGGCTGGAACGGCTGGAGAAAAGCGATGCCCGCGAGGTCCTGGAGCATCTGCGAGCGCAAACGGGCGATCCGGCCTGGGCGGGTATGATCGGCAAGACCCTGGCGCGACTGCCCACCCCGGCGCCTACCCGGCCGACACCGGCCTGTGTGGGGGCTGAGTAACTGCAGCCATCGGGGCGGGATGGTGCGCCGATTCCATCTATTCACAAGCCGTTACGCGCGCGCCCTTGCACTGATCGCCCTGAGCCTGGGCATGCCGGCAGCCTGGGCGCTCAATCTCACCGTCGAGGTCAACGGGCTCTCGGGCGATGCGGAAAAAAATGTCAGGGGATTGCTGTCCATCCTGCAGGAGAACCGGGACCGGCTGTCTGAATCCCGGCTGCGACGCCTGCACCTGCAGGCACCCGCCGAAATCGAGCAGGCCCTGCGCCCCTTTGGCTACTACACCCCGCATATCGACAGCAGCCTCACGCCTCGCGACAACGGTTGGGTGGCGCGCTACCGCATCGAGCCGGGTCCCGCCGTGCGGGTGGCTCGCGTCGAGCTATATCTCGCCGGAGAAGGAAAAACGGAACCGGGGTTGCAACGGGCCGTCGCCGCCTTCCCCCTGAAACCCGGGGATGTGGCCGACCATCGACGCTATGAAGAAGGCAAGACCACCCTGCGCCGCCAGGCGCTTTCCGTCGGCTATCTCGATGCCGCTTTTGATCCCGCTGAGCTGACCATCGACCCCGCCGCAGGAACCGCCATCGTCAAGCTGACCTTGAACACCGGTCGACACTATCGCTTCGGCGCGGTGAGCCTGAACCAGAACATCCTCAACCCTGACTTTCTGGCCCGTTTTGTTTCTTTCTCTCCAGGGGATGCCTACAGCACCCGCCGCCTGCTGGACCTGCAATACGCGCTGGATGACACTGAATATTTCTCGCGGGTGGAGGTGATCCCCCACCCGGAGGCGGCCGTGGACGGGCAGGTGCCAATCGAGGTCGCGCTGGACCCCAACAAGCGCCACAAATACACCATGGGATTGGGGTACGGCACCGATACCGGGCCCCGCGGCACGCTGGGCTGGGACAATCGTCTGGTCAACGATTCCGGGCACCGTTGGCGCAGCCAGTTGAAGTTGGCCCAGACCGATTCCAGCGCGCAATTCAGCTACCTGATTCCCATCGACAATCCGGCCACCGACACCCTGGACCTTAACGGGGGACTGCGGGAGTTGCATGTCGAGGATCGCACCAGCCAGATCGCCAGCGTGGGGGTGGCCCGCAACAATCGCAACGGCCCCTGGAACCGGGCCTTGCGGCTCAATCTTGAAGAGGAACGTTTTCGGCTCGACAGCGACGAGCCCCAAGACCTGATTACCTCCCTGCTGCCGGGCGCAAACTGGACCTATACGCGCACCGACGATCCGCTCTACCCCCGTCATGGCCTGCGCTGGAGTACCGACCTGCTGGGCAGCGTGTCGCCGGATCATTTGCCCTTTGGGCAAGCGCTGATGGAAACGCGCTGGGTGCATCCGGCCGGTTCTCTCGGCCGCTGGATCCTGCGCCAGCAACTGGGCGCCACCCTTGCGAATGAATTGGCCGATGTTCCGCTGTCGAAACGATTCTTCGCGGGTGGCGATAACAGCGTGCGGGGATTCGCCTACCAGCAACTGGGCTCTCGCAATGCGGAGGGGCTGGTCCAGGGTGGGCGCTATCTGATCACCGCCAGCGCCGAATTTGAGCAGATGCTGTGGCGGCAATGGGGGGCGGCGGTGTTCGTGGATACCGGCAATGCCTTCGACAATACCCAGGTGGATCCGAAGGCGGCGGTTGGATTCGGGCTGCGTTGGCGCAGTCCGGTCGGCCCCCTGAAGCTGGACGTGGCCCAGCCGCTCAACGAACCGGGGGCGGGGTGGCGGCTGCATCTGACCCTGGGATCGGAATTGTGAGACGTTTTTCGCGCATCCTGCGGACCGGGCTTGGACTCATCTTTCTCGCCCTGGTCGCGGGCCTAGCCCTGCTGCTCACCCTTCCCGATGCACCCGACCGGCTGGCGCGGCTGCTCCAGCCGCGTTCACCGATCGCCTTTGATTACGACAGCCTGGACGGGCCATGGGTCGGCCCGCTCACTCTTCAGGGTCTGAAGGTGAAGGGCGCGACCTGGACACTGGAGGCCGGTCGTCTTGAGCTGGCCTGGTATCCCGCTGCCCTGCTGCGGGGGCAGCTTCACATCGAAAGCCTCCGCGGCCAGGGCGTCCATTTCCAGTCCAATGCGCAACCCGAGCCCGCACCGACGCCCCGTGATGGCCGCCCTCCCCCCGCATTCAGCCTGCCGCTGGCGGTACGGCTGGATCAACTGGATCTGCAGTCCGGATGCTACCAATCGCGGGACGATGCGCCGCAATGTGTTGACGGTCACCTCGAAAGGGCAAGCCTCACCGGCAGCCGCTGGACGCTGGGGCATCTGGCCCTGACCCATCCGCAGCTCCGCCTGAGCGGCGCGGGACACGGCGAAATGGCGGGACGCTGGCCACTCGCGCTGCGCCTGAGCGCGCAAGCCGAACCTGCCGATCTCCCGCCTTGGGCGGGCGAGCTGGCCGTGACCGGGGACCTGCTTGAACTCGGCATCGCCCATATCGCAGCGCCGCCCTATGGCTACCAGCTACTGGCCCGGATCACCGAGCCGCTGGGCGACGCCCTGCGCTGGAAGGCGCAGTGGATCGCTACAAATTTCAACCCCCATCCATTCCGCCCCGACCTGCCGGACAATCTGTTGCTGTCGGCCACGGTGAAGGGCGGCGGCGATCTCGGCCGGGCACGCGTCCAGGCGCAATTGCATTCGGACGGGACGCCGGAAGGACCCTGGGAAGGCCAGCTATCGGGCCAGGTGGATCGCGCCGCTGCGCGGCTTGAAACGCTCGCGCTGGATACGCCGGTCGGTCATCTGCGGGGGGAAGGGACATGGCCATGGGCGGGACAAGGCGCCGAGGTGCTAGGCGCCCACCTTGCCTGGCAAAACCTGCGCTGGCCGGGCACGGCGCTGGACAGCCCGACGGGTGAAGTGCGGCTTGACGGCAGCCTGGCCCATTACAATCTTGATTTCAATGCCAAACTGGCCGGCGCCTGGGCCGGTGGGGGCACGGCCGATCTTGCCCTGGCCGGGCAAGGTGATCGCCAAGGTCTGGCGCTGGAGCACATCGAGGCACGCAACTTCCTCAAAGGCCAACTGAGTGGACGGGGTCGCGTCGGCTGGGCACCTGCGACGTCCTGGGATCTGGCCCTGCAAGGCCAGGGCCTTGATCCCGGCATGATGGACCCGCGTTGGCCTGGCCGATTGGGATTCGACGTTTCCACCCAGGGCACGCGCTCGGCTGAACAACTGGCCGCCGCTGTCGAGGTCCGCACCCTGCAAGGCATGCTGCGCGGTCGCCCGGTTCAGGCGCAGGGCAGTATCAAGGGCGCCGGCTCGCAATGGGCCATGCCGCAATTGCAGATCCGTTCTGGACAGGCGCATCTGGAAGCCCAGGGGCAATGGGGGCCCACCGTCCGGCTTGCCGCCCGGTTACAGGCGCCCGATCTCGCCGATGTGTGGCCCGGCGCCAGCGGGCGGGTCGAGGCAACCGTGCAGGCGGACGGTGCTCGGGACAATCCTCATCTGAGCGGACAGGCATCCACTCAGAACGTGCGCTGGGAAACCACTCGGATCGGCGAATTGACGCTCTCGGGCGAGTGGAGCGGGATGGAGGGACCCCTGCGCGCCGATGTCATGGCCCGCCAGATCGGGCAGGGCGAGCGGACCCTGGATCAGGCCAGTCTGGAACTGCGTGGCCGGGCCACCGATCACCGCCTTTCCCTGGCTGTGCATGGACAGGGCGCGGCCATACAACTGGCCGCCACCGGTGGCTGGCGGGATGCCCAGTGGATGGGTCAGATCAGCACGCTGGCGATCCGACCCGATACCGGCCCAGCCTGGCAACTGGCCCAGGCCACACGGCTGCGCCTGGGACAACTTGCGGCAACACTCGACGAACTGTGCCTGCTGCAGGGGCGCCAAGCGGTTTGCGCGAGTGGCGATTGGGTTCAGCAACGCTGGCGCGCACAGGCGCGGCTGGCCAATCTGGATCTGGCGCCCTGGAAATCGATGCTGGGCGAGGATTGGGCGCTGGCCGGCAGGGTGAATGGCAGCCTTGCGGCCCAGGGCGCGGGAGAACGCGCCACCGGGACGGTCGACGCCCGAGCGGACGGGGTGCTGCTGGAACGGCGCAGCCCCATTGCCGGCTTACCTGCGGATCGACTGCTGAGCATCCCCGACCTGCACCTGTCCGGGGCCGCCACTGACCATGGCCTGAACCTTACGCTGAACGGGACCCCCGGCGAGCGGGGCCGGCTTGCCAGCCGACTGGCCATACCGGCTTACGACGGTCGTTGGGCTCGGTTGACCGATCTGCCGGCGCAAGGACAACTCCAACTCGATACCGATGAGCTGGCGCCGCTCGCCTTGCTGATTCCCCAGATCGATCGTCCGCGCGGCCGATTGACTGCGGATTTAGGCGTGCAGGGGCTCTGGAGTCAGCCGGTTTTTTCCGGCAATGCCCGGCTCACCGATGGCGCGGTGGATGTCCCGGCGGCGGGTTTGCAGTTGCATGCGATTCGCCTGGAAGCCACGCCCGCCCCGGATAACCGGCTGAAGCTGAATGGCCAACTGGAATCCGGAAAAGGCGTGATGTCGCTGGATGGCGCACTGGCCCTGAACCAGGGCCAACCCCAGCTCCAGGCCCGCCTGTACGGACGGGATGTGCTGATGGCCGATACCGCCGAGGCGCATGTGCTCGTCTCGCCCGATTTCACCGTGGCTTATAACGCGGAAGGCGTTGCCATTCGCGGCCAACTTACCGTGCCCGAGGCCTTGCTCAAGCCCAAGGAGCTGGAAGGCACGGTTCGCCCCAGCCGCGACGAGGTCATCGTCGGCGCCAAAGCAGACGCGGCGGATGCGCCCTTGCCCTGGACACTCGCCCTGCGTGTGATCGTGGGAGACAAGGTGCGCTTTGAAGGCTTTGGCCTGAAAACGGATATCAGCGGGCAACTGGATCTGCGCCAAGGTCCCGGCACGTTGCCGGTGGCGAGTGGCGAGCTGCTGCTGAATGGTCGTTATCGGGCCTATGGACAGGATCTGACCATTGAACGCGGGCGCATCCTGTATGCAGGTGCGACGCTCGACAGTCCTGGGCTCGATCTGCGTGCCAGCCGCCGCTTCCAGGAACAAACCGTCGGCGTGGAAGTGCGTGGCCTGGTGCAGCAACCGGACGTCAAAGTATTTTCCCAGCCGCTGCTGCCCCAATCCGACGCGCTGGCCTATCTCGTCCTGGGCCGGCCGCTGAACCAGGCGAGCACCGAAGATGGCGCCGCCATGAATCGGGCGGCCGCAGCTGTGGGTTTGGCGGGTGGTGAATTGCTGGCCCAGCGCATCGGCAATCGCTTCGGCGTGCAGGATGTGGAGATCAAAAACTCGGGCGATGCTGCCGCCAGCGAACTGAGCTTTGGACGCTACCTCACGCCTCGCCTGTATGTGAGTTACGGTGTCGGCGTGTTCAATGCCCTCAGCACCCTGCGCACCCGCTACCAGCTCGGCCGCCACTGGACCCTCCGCACTGAAAGCGGCGTCAAATCCAGCGCTGACGTCCTCTATAACCTGGAGCGTTGATGCCGATAGGCATGACGTCACCCTTCACGGAACGCTACCGCACAAGGGTGGCATGGGCCACACATAAGCTCGGATTGCCGAGCCCTGCATCGGCCATCGCCGCCTTCCCCTTGATCTTTTCCAGCGCCGATGAGCCGGGCAGAAGACATCAGGTTATGGATTGCGCGGCGGAAGCAGGAACCCGTGCCGGCGATCATCTGAAACCAGACAACGGTTTCGCAGGCCAGCCCGCGGCATGACCTGATGCCATCGAAGACTGGGGGCAGATGGAGGACGGCAAGCGAGAGCTGGCCCTCGCAGATCTGAAAACCAATCGCTGTGTGCTTGATCCTATCCCGCCG
>WOZT01000203.1 GCA_011620145.1 Gammaproteobacteria bacterium
GACGCTTGACCCGCATGGATATCCCCGAGATTCAGGCGCTTTTGCCCCATCGTTACCCCTTTCTCCTGCTGGACCGCGTGACCGCGCTGGAGCCAGGTCGTCATCTGGTGGCGCTCAAGAACGTCACCATCAACGAGCCGTTCTTCCAGGGCCATTTCCCCGGCCGTCCGGTGATGCCCGGTGTCCTGATCCTGGAGGCCATGGCCCAGGCCACCGGTATCCTTGCCTATCGCAGCGCAGACACGCCGCCGAATCCCGACGAACTGTATTACCTGGTCGGCATTGATCGTGCGCGTTTCAAAAAGCCGGTGGGACCCGGTGACCAACTGGTCATCCACGCCGAACTGCAACGCACACTGAAGAAAATCGGGCGTTTCCAGACCCGTGCCGAGGTCGAGGGCGTCTGCGTGGCTGAAGCCGAAATCATGTGCGCCGCGCGGAGCTACGATCGTGATTGACCCGCGCGCGATCATCGATTCCGGGGCCCAGATCGCCGAGGGCGTCCGGATCGGGCCCTTCAGTGTCATCGGTGCGGGAGTGGAAATCGGTCCGGAATGCACGATTGGGCCTCACGTGGTGATCAAGGGACCCACCCGCATCGGCCGCGGTAACCGGATCTACCAGTTCGCCTCCATCGGCGATGACCCGCAGGACAAGAAATACCGCGGCGAACCGACGCGGTTGGAAATCGGCGACGACAACACCATCCGCGAATACTGCACCCTGAACCGGGGTACCGTGCAGGATCATGGCGTGACGCGGATCGGCAGCCGCAACTGGATCATGGCGTATGTGCACATCGCCCACGATTGCGTGCTGGGCGACGACATCGTGATGGCCAACAACGCCAGTCTGGCGGGCCATGTCCAGATCGAGGATTGTGCGATCCTGGGCGGCTTCGCCATGGTGCACCAGTTCTGCAAGATCGGCGCCCATGCCTTCCTGCAATTCGCCGCCGGGGTGAACCGCGACGTGCCCCCTTTCGTAGTGGCCTCCGGCATTCCAGCGCGGCCCGCCGGGCTGAATACCGAAGGCCTGCGCCGGCACGGCTTCGATGCCGATCGCGTGGGCGCGCTCAAGAAAGCCTACAAATTGCTGTATCGCAGCGGTTTGCGGCTGGAGCAGGCGCGGGCCGAGCTGGCAGCCTTGGCCGTCGATCATCCGGACGTGGCCCGCTTCAGCCATTTCCTGGAATCCAATCCCCGCAGCATCATCCGTTGATGCCATGACCGTGCGCATTGGCATTGTTGCCGGTGAATTGTCCGGTGATCAGCTGGGCGGCACCTTGATCCAGGCCCTGCAGGAGCAGACCGGCGGCGACTTGCGGGTGGAGGGGGTGGCCGGGCCGCGCATGATCCAGGCCGGTGCGTCGCCCCTGGCCGACTGCCGTGAACTGGCGGTGATGGGACTGGTGGAGGTCATCCGCCATGTGCCTCGCCTGCTGCGGCTGCGGCGCGAGCTCGCCGAGCATTTCCTGCGCAATCGCCCGGATGTCTTCGTCGGCATTGACGCCCCTGATTTCACCTTGGGGCTGGAACGGCGTCTGCGGGCCGCAGGCATCCCCACCGTGCATTACGTCAGCCCCTCGGTCTGGGCCTGGCGCCAGGGACGGGTGCGGGGCATCCGGCGGTCGGTGGACGCCATGCTGACCCTGTTGCCCTTCGAGGCCGACTTCTACCGCCGCCACGGGGTGCCGGTGCGTTTCGTGGGCCATCCGCTGGCCGATGTGTTTCCCGACCCGCCGGATCGGGCCGCCGCCCGCCATCGGCTCGCGCTGCCTGAAACCGGGCCGGTGGTTGCCCTGCTGCCCGGCAGTCGCCTGGGTGAGGTGAAGCTGCTGGCGGATCCGTTCCTGGGCGCTGCCCGTCTCATTGCTGCGCGCCATCCCACGACGCATTTTCTCCTGCCGCTGGCCCATTCCGGCCTGCGTGCGCCGCTGGAGGCAGCGCTCGCTCGGCAAGCGCCGGGTATCACCTTGCGGTTTCTGGAATCCGGCGCGCGCGACGCGCTGGAGGCGAGTGATGCGGCGCTGGTCGCCAGCGGCACGGCCACCCTGGAAGCCATGCTGCTCGGTTGCCCGATGGTGGTGGCCTATCGGCTGGCGCCGCTGACCCATGCCCTGGCCCGCCATCTGGTGCGCGCCGATCATGTGGCCCTGCCCAACCTGCTGGCCGGTGAGCGGCTGGTGCCGGAGTTGCTGCAGGAAGCCGCGACGGCCGAGGCGCTGGCCGATGAGATGCTGGCGCTGCTGGCGGATCCGGCGCGGGGCGCTGCGCTGCGTACCCGCTTTGCGGCGCTGCGCCGCGGCCTGCGCGCCGGCGGTGCAGCGGCGGCGGCCGATGCCGTGCTGCGGGTGGCGCGGGGAGTGGGGCCGGGATGAGGGTTGGTGATGCGTCTTCAATGGCCTGGATCGCTGGCGTCGATGAGGCCGGACGCGGCCCACTCGCCGGGCCGGTGATGGCGGCAGCGGTCATTTTGCACCCGGATCGCCCCATCGCCGGCCTGGCGGATTCCAAACAGCTGTCTCCAAAGCGCCGGGAAGCGCTCTACACCCAGATTGTCGAGCGGGCCCAGGCCTATGCGGTGGGCCGGGCGGAGGTGGCCGAGATCGACCACTTGAACATCCTGCAGGCCACCTTGCTGGCCATGTCGCGCGCGGTGCAGGCGCTCCAGGTGATTCCCGAGATTGTGTGGATTGACGGCAACCAGGCCCCGCGCCTGCCGATGCCGGTGCGCACCCTGATTCAGGGCGATCGCGACGGCGGCCCCATCAGCGCTGCTTCGATTTTGGCCAAGGTCAGCCGGGATCGGGAAATGGCCCGGCTGGCGGCGCTGTATCCCGATTACGGCTTCGAGCGTCACCAGGGTTATCCCACCGCTGCCCATCTGGCGGCCTTGATGCGCCATGGTCCCAGCCCGGTCCACCGGCTGAGCTTCGCGCCGGTGCGGCGTGCCCTCGCGGGGGCTGCACTGTGACGGTCTCTTTCGTCCACCTGCGTGTGCATACCGAATATTCACTGGTGGATGGGGCGGTGCGCATCAAGCCGCTGGTGGCCCGGGCGCGCGAGCTGGGCATGCCCGCCGTCGGCATCACCGACCAGTCCAACCTGTTCGGTCTGGTGAAGTTCTACAAGGCGGCCCGGAGCGAGGGCATCAAACCCATCGCCGGCGTGGACCTGTGGGTTGACGAAGGGGAAGCCCAGCCGCCCAGCCGCTTGACCCTGTTGTGCCAGAACGCCGCTGGCTACCGTCATCTGACCCGATTGGTCACGCGCTTGTACCGCGAGGGCCAGGGCCGCGGCCTCCCGCTGTTGCAATGGGGCTGGCTGGGTGAGGAAGGCGTGGATGGCCTGATCGCGCTTTCTGGCGGGCGGGAAGGCGCGATCGGCCGGTCGCTTCTCGCCGGCCGCGAGACGCAGGCGCGGACATTGTTGACCGCAGCCACGGCCTTGTTCGGGGATCGCTACTACCTGGAGCTGTGCCGCATCGGCCATGCGGACGAAGCGGTCTATCTGCCCGCCGCCGTTGATCTGGCCGGCCGTGCCGGCGTGCCCGTGGTGGCCACCAACGACGTGCGCTTCCTGCACCCCACCGATTTCGAAGCGCATGAGGTGCGGGTATGCATCAACAGCGGCCGCCTGCTGGACGATCCCCGGCGCCCGCGCGAGTACACGCCCCAGCAAGCCCTGCGTGCGCCGGCCGAGATGGCGGCGTTGTTCGCCGATCTGCCCGAGGCCCTGGAAAACAGCGTGGAGATCGCCCGCCGCTGCAGCCTGCAACTGCGGCTGGGGGAAAACGTGCTGCCGCATTTCCCGGTGCCGGCGGGGCAGACGCCGGAAGCCTTCCTGGGTGACGCGGCCCAGGCCGGGCTGGAGGAACGCCTGACGCGGGGGCGCGCCCGCGCCGCTGAGCCCACGGTCTATGGCGAACGCCTGGCGCGCGAGCTCACCGTGATCAACAGCATGGGCTTCGCCGGTTACTTTCTGATCGTGGCGGACTTCATCCGCTGGGCGCGCGCGAACGGCGTGCCGGTGGGGCCGGGGCGCGGCTCCGGGGCCGGTTCGCTGGTGGCCTATGCCTTGGGCATCACCGACCTGGACCCGCTCGCCTACGACCTGTTGTTCGAGCGCTTCCTCAACCCCGAACGCGTCTCCATGCCCGACTTTGATATCGATTTCTGCATGGAAGGCCGCGACCGGGTCATCGACTACGTGGCGGAGCGCTACGGCCGCGACCGGGTCTGCCAGATCATCACCTTCGGCAGCATGGCGGCCAAGGCCGTGGTGCGCGACGTGGGACGGGTGCTGGGGCATCCCTACGGCTTCGTCGATCGGATCGCCAAGCTCATCCCCTTCGAGCTGGGCATCACCCTGGACAAGGCCCTGGAGCAGGAACCCGAATTGGGGCGGCTCTACCGCGAGGACGAGGCGGTCCAGACGCTGATCGACCTCGCGCGCGCACTGGAAGGCCTGGCCCGCAATGCCGGCAAGCATGCGGGCGGGGTGGTCATCGCGCCGTCCGAACTCACCGACTTCACGCCGCTTTACTGCGAAGCCAGCGGCGAGAATCTGGTCACCCAGTTCGACAAGGACGATGTCGAAGCCGCAGGGCTGGTGAAATTCGACTTCCTCGGGCTGCGCACGCTCACCATCCTGGATTGGGCGGTGGCGGCAATCAACCGTGAGCGGGCCGGGCGAAACGAGGCAGCGCTGGATCTCGACGCCCTGCCGCTGGACGATGCGGCCACCTTCGCCCTGCTCAAGCGTTGCGAAACCACCGCCGTGTTCCAGCTCGAATCCCGCGGCATGAAGGACCTGATCAAGCGCCTGCAGCCGGACTGCTTCGAGGACATCATCGCCCTGGTGGCCCTGTTCCGGCCCGGCCCCTTGCAGTCGGGCATGGTGGACGATTTCATCAACCGCAAGCACGGCCGCGCCAAGGTGGACTATCCCCACCCGGCGCTGGAACCCATCCTCAAGCCCACCTACGGCGTCATCCTGTACCAGGAACAGGTGATGCAGATCGCCCAGGTGCTGGCCGGCTTCACCCTGGGCGGTGCCGACCTGCTGCGCCGCGCCATGGGCAAGAAAAAAGCCGAGGAGATGGCCAAGCAGCGCGAAATCTTCGTCAGCGGTGCCGGGAATAAGGGGGTGGATGGCGCCATCGCCACGCACATCTTCGACCTGATGGAGAAGTTCGCCGGCTACGGCTTCAACAAGTCCCACTCCGCCGCCTACGCCCTGCTCTCCTACCAGACGGCCTACCTCAAGACCCATGCGCCCGCCTCGTTCATGGCCGCCGTGCTTTCCGCCGACATGGATCACACCGACAAGGTGGTGACCCTGATCGATGAGTGCCGGACCATGGGGCTGGTCGTGCAGCCGCCCGATGTGAACCGCTCCGACTACCGCTTTACCGCCACCGATCCGGCCGGACTGCAATATGGCCTGGGGGCCATCAAGGGTGTGGGCTACAACGCCATCGAGGCGATCGTGCAGGAGCGCGCCAGCGGCGGACCGTTCCGGGATCTGGTTGATTTGTGTTGTCGGATGGATGGGCGGCGCGTCAACCGGCGTGCGCTGGAGGCCATGATTCGCGCCGGCGCGCTCGACAGTCTGGGCAATTCGCGGGCCGGAATGATGCAGGGTCTGGACGAGGCCTTGCGGCTGGCCGACCAACAGGGACAGGCCGCTGCCACCGGGCAGGAAGACCTGTTTGGGCTGGCCCATACGCCGGATCTGCCGCAGCAGGCGGCCGTGACGCAGGTCCCCGAATGGCCCGAGGCCCAGCGCCTGCAGGAAGAAAAGGAAACCTTGGGGCTCTACCTCACCGGCCACCCCATCGCGCAGTTCGAGGATGATCTGCGCCAGTTCGTGTCGAGCCGCCTCAGCGACCTGCTGGGCAGCGCGTCTGATCCCGGTACCCGGCGCGACGTGGTGGTCGCGGGACTGGTCGTGGCCATCCGTCGCCAGGCTGGCAAGCGCGCCTTCCTGACCCTGGATGATCGCAGCGCGCGCATGGAAGTGGCGGTGTTCGAGGATCAGTACCAGCGCTTCCAGCACCTGATCGTCAAGGATCAATTGCTGGTGGTGGTGGGCAGCATCGGCCTGGATGATTACTCAGGCAACCAGCGCCTGACGCCGCGCGAATTGTTGGATCTGGAACAGATGCGGCTGCGCTACGGGCGGCGGCTCACGCTGGCCCTCGATGGACAGGGCGGTGAAGGCGCTGTCGAACAGCTGATTCACTGCCTGGAGCCCTTTCGTGATGGCTCCTGCCCGGTGCGCATCATCTACCGCGCCCAGGCCGCCGAGGCTGTGCTCGCCCTTGGCGAATCCTGGCGGGTGCGGCCGTCCGGGGATCTGTTGCAGCGCCTGCGGGACTGGCTGGGCACGACGGCCGTCAGCCTGGAATATGCCCGTCCATCCCCCAGTCCCGGCA
>WOZT01000215.1 GCA_011620145.1 Gammaproteobacteria bacterium
CACCACCCAGCCGAACAGATCCTGTTGCAGGCGCAGCTCGATATAGCGGCCCTCCCGCTCCAGCCGCACGAATTGCCAGGGCGTGGGCAGTGCCAACTCAATACATCCCGGTCTGCAGCCGCGCTTCCTCGGACATGCGACTCTGGTCCCACGGTGGCTCGAAGGTCAGCTCCACGCTCACCCGCTTCACCGTGGGCACCGCCGCCACCTTGACCCGCACTTCATCGGCCAGGATGTCGCCCATGCCGCAGCCCGGCGCGGTCAGGGTCATGCGAATGTGTACCGCACGCCCGCCCTCGGGCAAGGGCTCCACCACCCGGTCGTAGATCAGCCCCAGATCGACGATGTTGATGGGAATCTCGGGGTCGAAACAGGTCTTGAGCTGATCCTCGATGCAGGCCGCCACGGCCGCATCGTCGGCATCGGCGGGCAACTCGGGGCTGGGCGGTTCGTCACGGCCCAGGGCATCGGCGTCCTTGCCGGCGATACGCACCAGGTTGCCGCCGTAGTACACCGTGAAGCTGCCGCCCAGGGCCTGGGTGATGCGCACCTCGGCGCCCTCGGGCAGCACCACCGTATCGCCCGCCGGAATCATCACCCCAAGGCAATCGCGGGAGAGCGTCGCGTAATCGGACTGCTGGGAATACATGGCGGACCTCACTCGGTGCGCACGGGGGTCTGCTCCCCGTGCAGGGCGGCGTTCAGGGTGTGCCAGGACAAGGTGGCGCACTTGACCCGGGCCGGATAGTCCTTGACTCCCGCCAGCGCGGCCAGCTTGCCCAGCCGTTCCGGGTCCCCGACCGACTTGCCGGTGAGCAGCTCATGCATGTCGGTGAACAGGGCTTCGGCCTCGGCAACCGTCTTGCCCTTGACGGCTTCGGTCATCAGGCTGGCGGAGGCAGTGGAAATGGCGCAGCCGCTGCCCACGAAGCTCACGTCCTCGACGCGGCCATCCACGACCTGCGCGTAAACCACCAGCTTGTCGCCGCACAAGGGGTTGTAGCCTTCGGCCAGCCGGACGGCGCCCGCGATGGTCCGGAAATTCCGCGGATTGCGGTTGTGATCGACGATGATGTCCTGATACAGGTCGCGCAAATCCATCAACCCCGCCCTCCGAACAGATCCCGCGCGCCTTGCAGCGCCGCCACCAGGGCGTCGATGTCCGCGGTGGTGTTGTAGCAGGCCAGTGAGGCCCGCGCCGTGGCCGGCACACCGTAAAAGTCCATCACCGGCATGGCGCAATGATGCCCCGCCCGGATCGCCACCCCGGCATGATCCAGAATGGTCCCGAGGTCATGGGGATGCACGCCCTCGACCACGAAGGACACCACGCTGGCCCGTTGCGGCGCGGAACCAATGAAGCGCAGCCCGTCGATCTCGCGCAGCCGTTCCAGGGCGTAGCTCAACAAGGCGGCTTCATGGCGGGCGATGGCATCCAGACCGATGCGGTCCACATAGTCCAGCGCCGCCCCCAGGCCCACCGCCTCCGCGATGGCCGGCGTGCCGGCCTCGAACTTGTAGGGCAGATCGTTCCAGGTGCTGCCCTCGAAGCGCACCGTGCGGATCATGTCGCCACCGCCCTGCCAGGGCGGCATGGCTTCCAGCACCTCGCGCCGGCCATAGAGCACGCCAATGCCGGTGGGCCCATAGAGCTTGTGCGCGGAAAAGGCGTAGAAGTCGCAATCCAGCGCCTGCACATCCACCGCGCAATGCGGCACCCCCTGGGCGCCATCGATCAGCACCATGGCCCCGGCCGCCCGCGCGCGGGCCGTGAGTTCGGCGATCGGATTCACCGTGCCCAGGGCGTTGGATACATGGGCCACGGCGAAAATCCGCGTGCGCGGCCCCAGCAGGCGTTCGAAGGCCTCCAGGTCCAGCGCCCCGTCCGGCGTGATGGGCACCACCTTGAGGCGGGCCCCGGTCTGTTCACAGACCATCTGCCAGGGCACGGTGTTGGAATGGTGTTCCAGGTGGGTGATGAGGATTTCATCTCCCGGTTTCAGGCGCGGCCGGGCGTAGCTCTGGGCCACCAGATTGATGGCCTCGGTGGTGCCGCGCACGAAAATGATCTCCTCGCGCGCCCGGGCATTCAGGAAGGCCCGCGCCCGGTCGCGCCCGCCCTCGTAGAGCGCCGTGGCGCGCTCGGACAGGGTGTGCACGCCGCGATGGACGTTGGCGTTGGACTCCCGGTAGTAATGGTCCATGGCCTCCAGCACGGCGCGGGGTTTCTGCGCCGTGGCCGCGTTGTCCAGATAGACCAGCGGGCGGCCATGGATGGCCTGATCCAGAATGGGAAAATCGCGCCGCACCCGCGCCACATCGAAGGCGTCAGGGAAGGCGGCTGATGGCAATGCAGTCATGACAGGCCTCTTTCACACCGTTGCAGCAAGAAACGCATCCGCCTCGGCCGGACCGAACACCCATTCCAGCACGGCCGGCACCGGCAAATCCGGCAGCGCCGCGCGGGCGAAGGCCTCGATCAGCAGGGTACGCGCCGTCTCCCGATCCAGACCCCGGCTTTGCAGGTAGAACAGCGCTGTCTCGTCGAGCTGGCCGACGCTGGCGCCATGGCTGCACTGCACCTCATCGGCCAGGATTTCCAGTGCCGGCCGGGTGATGACCTCGGCGCGCCGGGACAACAGCAAGGTGGCATTGGCCTGGCGCGCCGTGATCCCTTGCGCGTCCACCGCCACCCGCACGCCGCCGCCGAACACCGCGCGGGCGCGATCCTGCAGCACGGCGCGGGTCTGTTGCAGGCTGTGGGTCTGGGGCGCACGGTGGTGGACCACGACCTGGTTGTCCACCCGCAGCGCGCCGCGCCCGCGCACCAGCCCCTGCAAAGCCAGGGTCGCGCCCGGTTCGGCCAGGGTCAGCTCCAGTTCGCGCCGCACCCAGCCGGCGCCGTCATCCAGCAACCACAGGCCCAACCGGCTGTCCCGCGCCCCGTGCACGGCCACCTGGCTCAGCGCGAAGCCCTGGGCGCCCTGTTGATCCACCAGCACCAGATCAAGCGCCGCACCCGCCGCCAGATCGACTTCCAGCACGCTGCCCAGGAAGGCATCGACCGCCGCGGCACCGGCCTGGTGAATCACCACCGTGGCCGATGCCCCCGCCGCCAGTCGCAGCAACAGGCGCGGATGGGCATCCCAGGGCTGATCGCCGGATTGGGACCACCACAGCAGATGCACCGGCTCGACCAGCTTGACGCCCGCTTCCAGCGCCAGACCCGCGCCATGGCGCCAGGACAGGGCATTGAGCGCCGCAAAGCCGCTGTGCTCCGGAGAGAGCCACTCGCCCACCCCGTCGGCAGCGTCCTCCAGCGCCCACAGGCGCACACCCGGCGGCGGCGTGCCCTCAGCCAGCGCGGGCGCCGGCTGCCCATTCACCCAGACCCGGCGCAGGGCGCCCGCCAGCCGGGGCAACGCGTCCGCCGCCGGGGCAGCCGCACCGGGCGGCGCGGGCGCGACGGCTCGCGTGAGCAAGGGCGCGGGATCGGTGTGGCGCCAGCTTTCCGCAGGCGCCCCCGGCAGCCCCGCCGCGGCCAGATGAACCGCGCCGCGCTCGGCCAATGCCGGATCCGGCGCCACACCGAAGGCATCCCGGTCCAGATAGGCGCGCACGGCGGCCACGGCTGCCTCGCTCACTTGGCCACCCCGGCCGCTCCCGCCAGCACACCCTCGTAGCCTTCCGCTTCCAGCTCGTGGGCCAGTTCCTTGCCGCCCGAGCGGATGATGCGGCCGCCGGCCAGCACGTGCACGTAATCGGGGCTGACGTAATCCAGCAGGCGCTGGTAATGGGTCACCAGAATCATCGCCCGATCGGGCGAGCGCATTGCCTGGATACCCTTTGAGACCACCTTCAGCGCATCGATATCCAATCCGGAATCGATCTCGTCCAGGATCGCCAGGCGTGGCTGCAAAATCAGCATCTGCAGGATTTCATTGCGCTTCTTCTCGCCGCCCGAGAAGCCTTCATTCACCGAACGGCGCAGAAACTCCTCCGGAATGCCCATCATCTCCATCTGTCCACGCACCAGGCGCAGGAACTCGAAGGCATCCAGCTCGGGCTCGCCGCGATGGCGGCGCTGGGCGTTGAGGCTGGCCTTGAGCAGATAGACATTGTTGACGCCGGGAATTTCCACCGGGTATTGGAAGCCCAGGAAGATCCCCTCGCGCGCCCGCTCCTCCGGCGCCATGGCCAGCAGATCCTGGTCGCGGTAGCGCACCGTGCCGCCGGTGTGGACATAGCCCTCGCGGCCCGCCAGCACGGCGGCCAGGGTGCTCTTGCCCGAGCCGTTGGGGCCCATGATGGCGTGGACCTCGCCGGCGTTGACCTTGAGACTCAGGCCCTTGAGCAAGGGCCGGTCGTCCACGCTGACCTGCAAATTGTCGATCTGTAGCATGAATCTTCATTTCCCGGGGCGCCTGGAGCGCCGCTCACACGGTTGAAAAAAGGCCTCAGCCCACGGCGCCTTCGAGGGAGACGGACAGCAGCTTCTGTGCCTCCACGGCGAATTCCATGGGCAACACCTGGAACACTTCCTTGCAAAAGCCGTTCACGATCATGTTCACGGCGTCCTCTGCGCTGATGCCGCGCTGGCGGCAATAGAACAGTTGGTCCTCACCAATGCGCGAGGTAGTGGCCTCGTGCGCCACCTGGGCCGTGGGGTTCTTCACCTCGATATAAGGCACGGTATGGGCGCCGCAGCGGTTGCCCATGAGCAGCGAATCGCACTGGGTGTGGTTGCGCGCGCCCTCGGCACTGGGCAACACCTTCACCAGCCCGCGATAGGTCTGCTGGCCGAAGCGCGCCGAGATGCCCTTGGAGACGATGGTGCTGGTGGTATTGGGACCAATGTGGATCATCTTGGTGCCGGTGTCGGCCTGCTGATGGTTGTTGGTGGTCGCTACCGAATAGAACTCCCCCACCGAGCCCGCGCCGCGCAGGATGCAGCTGGGGTATTTCCAGGTGATGGCCGAGCCGGTTTCCACCTGCGTCCAGGTGATCTTGGAACGGTCGCCCCGGCAATCGCCGCGCTTGGTCACGAAGTTGTAGATGCCGCCACGGCCCTGCTCGTCCCCCGGATACCAGTTCTGCACCGTAGAATATTTGATCGTCGCATCGTCCAGCGCGACCAGTTCCACCACGGCGGCATGAAGCTGGTTTTCATCGCGCATCGGCGCCGTGCAGCCTTCGAGGTAAGAGACATGGCTGCCGGCCTCGGCGACGATCAAGGTGCGCTCGAACTGGCCGGTGTTGGCCGCGTTGATGCGGAAATAGGTGGACAGCTCCATCGGGCAGCGCACCCCGGCCGGAATGAAGACAAACGAGCCGTCGGTGAACACCGCCGCGTTCAGCGCGGCATAGAAATTGTCGGTATGCGGCACCACCGAGCCCAGGTATTGCCGCACCAGCTCGGGATGCTCGCGCACCGCCTCGGAGAAGGAGCAGAAAATCACCCCCGCCTCGCGCAGCTTGCCCTTGAAGGTGGTGGCCACCGACACGCTGTCGAACACGGCGTCCACCGCCACCCCGGCGAGGCGCGCGCGCTCATGCAGCGGAATGCCCAGTTTTTCGTAGGTTTCGAGCAGCTTGGGATCGACTTCGTCCAGGCTCTTGGGCGCGTCATCGCGGGATTTCGGCGCCGAATAATAGGAAATCGCCTGGTAGTCGATGGGCGGGTAATGCACGCTCGCCCAGCGCGGCTCGGTCATCGTCAACCAGTGCCGATAGGCCGCCAGACGCCATTCCAGCAGAAACTCGGGTTCCTTCTTCATGGCCGAGATGAGGCGAATGACCTCCTCGTTCAGACCGGGGGGAACGGTGTCCGATTCGATGTCGGTCACAAAGCCCGCCAGGTAATCGCGCGTCAGCAGGCGTTCCAGATCATCCTTGTTCGATGCCATGTTCGCGGCCTCCGATCAGAAAAACGGGATGATACGTTCAGGGCAGCGCGGCGGCGGGGAGATCCGCAGCGCCATACCATTTGAGGGCTCGCATGGGCGTGGCCATCTGGGACAGGCTGACTCCCCGCAGCGCTCCCTGCACGGCCCGGTTGATGACGTCCCAATTGTCCGACAGGCTGCAATCGCCCTGTTGGGAACAACGCTGCGGCGCCCGGCTGCACTCGGTCAGGCCAAACGGCCCTTCCAGCGCGGCAATCACCTCCAGCACCGAAATCTCCGCAGGCGCCCGCGCCAGGCGGTAACCCCCCGCCACACCCCGCACCGAGATCAGCAGGCCCGCCCGCGTCAGCGACTTGAGCAGCTTGCTGACCGTGGGCACGGTGATTCGGCAGCCGGCGGCAATCTGCGCGCCCGTCTGGATGGCCTCGGGATGACGGGCCAGGTGGGCCATCACCACCACGCCATAATCGGTCATCTTGCCGATGCGGAGCATG
>WOZT01000040.1 GCA_011620145.1 Gammaproteobacteria bacterium
CCCCCCAACCCCGGACCTGAGGATTCAAGCCATGCAAATCGGAGTGGAAAGCGCCCGCGCGGTGGAGAACCGGCGAATCTTTGTGGTGGACACTGATGAAATCATCCGGGCCGCCCTGCAGTTCATGCTGCACGACGAAAACGAAGCCCATGAACTGGAATCGGTGGAGGCGGCCCTGGTGAAAGCCACGGACTGGCCGCCCGATCTGATCCTGCTGGGTCAGGGCCTGCTGCAATCCGAGGGCCTGGCGGCCCTGACCCGGCTGACCACGGCCCTGCCCGGCGCCCAGGTATTGCTGGTGGGAAGCGCCGCGGACCCCATCCTGGGTGAGGCCCTGGCGGGCGGCGCCCATGGCTTGATTCCGGTGCCGCTCAGACTGGAAGCGGTACGCAAGGCCGTGGATCAGGCGCTGGGGCGCGGCTGAGGCGGGCGACCGATGACCCGACGAAGCATGGCTGATGTGCGCCATGGTTTGTCGGGTTCACGACATGTCCCGCAGCGTCCTGTGTCGCGCCATGGATCCGAAAACATGACGAGGATCAGTTCAGTTCCAAAGACTTGGAATCGGCAACGGGGATTGGCACAGGCATTGCTCTATCCCCTGCAAAGCCACCCAGGCATGGCTTCACCGCTTGGCGGAGATCCTTATTTCAGGCAGGGGTAATCAACATGACGAGCGCCGAGAAACTTCCCATCTACCTGGACTATGCAGCCACCACGCCGGTGGACCCGCGGGTGGCGGAAAAAATGATTCCCTATCTCACCGAGCTGTTCGGCAATCAGGCCAGCCGCTCCCACGCCTATGGCTGGCGGGCCGAAGCAGCCGTCGAAACCGCCCGCGCCCAGGTCGCCGAGCTGGTGGGCGCCGACCCCAAGGAAATCATCTGGACCTCGGGGGCAACGGAATCGGACAACCTGGCCATCAAAGGCGCAGCCCGTTTCTATCGCCAGAAGGGCAATCACCTGATCACCCTGGCCACCGAGCACAAGGCCGTCCTGGACCCCATGCGCGAGCTGGAACGGGAAGGCTTCAAGGTCAGCTATCTCAATCCAGAGGCCAATGGCCTGGTGGATCTGGCGGCTTTCCAGGCCGCCATCACCCCGGAAACCATCCTGGTCTCGATCATGCTGGTCAACAACGAGATCGGCGTGATCCAGGACATCGCCGCCCTCGGCGCGATCTGCCGGGAACGGGGCATCCTGTTCCACGTCGATGCGGCCCAGGCCACCGGTAAAGTGCCCATCGATCTCAAGACCCTGCCGGTCGACCTGATGTCCTTCTCCGCCCACAAGATCTACGGTCCTCAGGGCATCGGCGCGCTCTATGTGCGGCGCCGGCCGCGGGTCCACCTGGAACCCTTGATCCACGGCGGCGGCCACGAGCGCGGGCTGCGTTCCGGCACCCTGCCGACCCACCAGATCGTCGGCATGGGCGAGGCCTACCGCCTGGCCGGGGAATCGATGGGCAGCGAGAACGAACGCATCCGCGCCCTGCGCGACCGTTTCCTGGCCGGCATCGCCGACATGGAAGAGGTCTACCTCAACGGCGACCTGGAGGCGCGCGTTCCGCACAACCTGAACGTGAGTTTCAACTTCGTCGAAGGCGAGTCCCTGATGATGGCGGTCAAGGAATTGGCTGTTTCCAGCGGCTCGGCCTGCACCTCGGCGAGCCTGGAGCCGTCCCATGTGCTGCGGGCGCTGGGGCGCAGCGATGAATTGGCGCACAGCTCGCTGCGCATCACCCTGGGCCGCTACACCACCGCCCAGGACATCGACTTTGCCGTCGCGCTGCTCAAGGACAAGGTCGCCAAGCTGCGCGCGCTCTCACCGCTCTGGGACATGCATCTGCAGGGCATCGACTTGAACACGGTGCAATGGGCCGCTGCGGCCCATTGACCCCATCCGCCAGGAGGACACTTCACCATGGCTTACAGCGACAAGGTTCTGGATCACTACGAAAACCCCCGCAACGTGGGCACCTTCGATACCGGTGAAGACGATGTCGGCACCGGCATGGTCGGCGCGCCAGCCTGCGGCGATGTCATGCGGCTGCAGATCAAGGTCAGCCCCGAGGGCATCATCGAGGACGCCCGCTTCAAGACCTATGGCTGCGGCTCGGCCATCGCCTCCAGCTCGCTGGTCACCGAATGGGTGAAAGGCAAGACGCTGGAAGAAGCCATGACGATCAAGAACGCCGAGATCGCCGAAGAGCTGGCCCTGCCGCCGGTGAAGATCCACTGCTCGGTGCTGGCCGAAGACGCCATCAAGGCCGCGGTGGAAGACTACCGCGCCAAGCAGGGGGCGACCGCCTCCGATACCGCCGCATCCGCGGCCTGACCCGCCCTATTCCGGGAGAATTGCCATGTCCGCTGTCGTCGCCACCCCGTCTCCCCTGCTGTTGTCGCCCAGCGCCATCGGCAAAATCAAGGATCTGCTCAGCGAGGAAAACAACACCACGCTCAAATTGCGTGTCTATGTCACCGGCGGCGGCTGCTCCGGCTTCAGCTACGGCTTTGCCTTCGAGGAAGGGGTGGCCGAAGACGACAGCCTGTTCGAACAGGACGGGGTGGGCGTGTTGGTCGACCCCATGAGCTTCGCCTATCTGGCGGGCGCCGAGGTGGATTTCGAGGAAAGCCTGGAAGGCGCCCGTTTCATCATCCGCAATCCCAATGCCAAGACCACCTGTGGTTGCGGCACTTCCTTCTCGGTGTGAGGGATCGGCCATGAGCGTGACACTGACTGAACGAGCTGCGCTGAAGATGCAGCGTTCCCTGGCCAGCCGGGGCAAGGGGCTGGGCATCCGGCTGGGGGTCAAGACCAGCGGCTGCTCGGGCATGAGCTACGTGATGGAGTTCGTCGACGAGGTCCAGGAAGGCGATCAGTGCTTCGAAAGCCACGGCATGACCGTGATCATCGATGCCCGCAGCCTGCCCTACATGATGGGCACCGAACTGGACTTCGTGCGCGAGGGCCTGAACGAGGGTTTCAAGTTTGAAAACCCCAATGCCAAGAGTTCCTGCGGCTGCGGCGAAAGTTTCAGCGTGAGCGCCTGACGACCCTCTGGCATCAATCAAGGACACCCCATGACAGCGATGGTGGCATCGGATTATTTCGCGGTCTTCGACCTGCCGCCCGCCTTTGCCCAGGACCCGACTGAGCTGGAGCGGCGCTATCTCGAGATGCAGACCCGCGTCCATCCCGATCGCCATGCCCACCAGGACGCGGCCCAGCGCCGCGCCGCTGTCGAACAGGCTGCGCGGATCAATGAGGCCTATCGCAACCTCAAGGACCCGCTGACCCGATCCACCCACCTGCTTGCCTTGCGCGGGGTGGATGTTTTGTCCGCCGGCTCCATCCCCTTGCCGGCGGACTTTCTTTTTCAACAGATGAGCTGGCACGAGGACCTCGAGGCCGCCCGCAAGGCCGGCGACCAGGACCGGCTGGCCCGACTCGCCGAGTCCTTGCTGGCCGAGCGCGAGCGCCTGGTCCAGATGCTGATCCGCACGCTGGACGAGGAACGCGACGACAACGCTGCCGCCCAACGGGTGCGCCAGCTCATGTTCCTGCGCCGGCTCATCGAGCAGGCGCAGGCCGCGATCGAGGAGTGGGAATTCTCATGAGCCTGCTGCAAATCCTCGAACCCGGCGCTGCGACCGAGGAACCCGTGATCCGCCGCCTGGCGGTGGGGATCGACCTCGGCACCACCCATTCGCTGGTCGCCACCCTCGACAACGGCCAGGTCCGGGTGCTGCTCAATGACGCCGGCGAGGCCCTGCTGCCCTCGGTGGTGGGCTTCCAGGCCGACGGCCGTGCCCAGGTGGGCCGCGCAGCGCGCGAGGCGGCGATCCACAATCCCGGCGCCACCTTCCACTCCATCAAGCGCTTCATGGGGCGGGGCACGGCGGATCTGGCCCAGGCCGGCCCCCTGCCCTATCAGGTGGTCGAGGGGGACGGCATGATCCGCTTCCAGACCCCTCGCGGCCCGCTGTCGCCGGTGGAAATCTCCGCCGAGATCCTGAAAGTGCTCCGGGTACGGGCCGAAGCCGCCCTGGGTGGCCCGCTGCACGGCGCCGTGATCACGGTCCCGGCCTATTTCGATGATGGGCAGCGTCAGGCCACCCGCGATGCCGCCCGGCTGGCGGGCATCGAGGTGCTGCGCCTGCTCAACGAGCCCACCGCCGCCGCTGTGGCCTATGGCCTGGACAAGGGCAGCGAGGGCATCTTTGCCATCTACGACCTGGGCGGCGGGACCTTTGATCTCTCCATCCTGCGCCTGCGCCAGGGGGTGTTCGAGGTGCTGGCCACCGCCGGCAACACCGCCCTCGGTGGGGATGACTTCGATCGCCGGCTGGCCGACTGGTTTCTCGCCGAGACCGACTTGGCGCTGACCCCCGCCGCCTACAGCGAACTCCTCGCCCATGCGCGCCGGGCCAAGGAGGCCCTGAGCACGGTGGAAGCGGTGGAGCTTGCCTTCGACGCCGGCGCTGGCCCGCGCCCGGCGTGCCGCATCACGCGCGAGCAATTCGCCGCGCTGACCGCCGACCTGGTGCAAAAAACCCTGCAACTCACCCGCCGCGCGCTGCGCGATGCCGGCTTCACCCCCGCCGAAGTCGATGGCGTGGTACTGGTGGGCGGTGCCAGCCGCATGCCCCAGGTACGCGCCGCAGTGGCGGAATGCTTCGGCAAACCGCCCCTCATCGATCTCGATCCCGATCAGGTGGTGGCGCTGGGCGCCGCGATCCAGGCCAATGTGCTGGCCGGTAACCGCGACGGGGAGGACTGGTTGCTGCTGGATGTCATTCCGCTGTCGCTGGGCATCGAAACCATGGGCGGGCTGGTGGAGAAGATCATCCCCCGCAACAGCACCCTGCCCATCGCCCGGGCGCAGGATTTCACCACCTTCAAGGACGGCCAGACCGCCATGGGCCTGCACATCGTGCAGGGCGAACGGGATCTGGCGGCGGACTGCCGCTCGCTGGCCCGCTTCGAGCTGCGCGGCATCCCGCCCCTGGCCGCCGGCGCGGCGCGCATCCAGGTGTTGTTCCAGGTTGATGCCGACGGACTGGTGAGCGTGTCCGCCACCGAGGAGAGCACCGGCACCGGCGCCCAGGTGGTGGTGAAGCCCTCCTATGGTCTGAGCGATGAGGACATCACCCGCATGCTGGCCGACTCCCTCGCCCATGCCCAGGATGACGCCAGGGCGCGCATCCTGGCCGAACAGAAAGTCGAGGCCCAGCGCCTCATCGAGGCCACCCGCGCGGCACTGAATGCCGACGGCGCCGCGCTCCTGAACGATGCCGAAATCGCCGCGATGCTGCAGGCGGTCCAGCATCTGGAGGACAGCCTGGCGGGGTCCGACGGGGAGGCCATCAGCCTCGCCAAATCGGCCCTCGACGCCCTCACCGACCCCTTCGCCGCCCGCCGCATGGATCACAACATCCGCACCGCGCTGGCTGGCCGACGCGTGCAGGAAATCGGAGGCTGATGTGACGCAACTCACGGTCCTTCCCCATCCCGACCTGTGCCCCGAAGGCGCCACCGTGGAGGCCGCGCCGGGCAGCCGGCTGTCCGATGCCCTGCTGGCGGCCGGGGTGGCGATCGAGCATGCCTGCGAGAAGGCCTGTGTCTGCACCACCTGCCATGTGGTCATCCGTCGCGGCTTCGAGGCCCTGCGCCCGGCCAGCGACGATGAGGAAGACCAACTCGGCAAGGCCTGGGGCCTGGAACCCAACTCGCGCCTGTCCTGCCAGGTGCGGATGCCGCAGAGCGCCGAGGTGGTGGTGGAGATTCCCCGTTACAGCCGCAATTTCGTCCGGGAAAACCATTGAGGCCCGCCATGAAATGGACCGACGTATTGCCCATCGCGCAGACCCTGGTGGACCGTCACCCCGAGGTGGATCCACGCGCCCTGCGCTTCACCGACCTGCATCGCTGGATCACCGGCCTGCCCGAGTTCAGCGACGATCCCGAGCGCTCCAACGAGCGCGTGCTGGAGGCCATCCAGATGGCCTGGATCGAGGAAATGGATTGAATCCCTCAACCCCAACGGAGTCCTGTGTCATGCCTCAGCTCACCATTCTGCCCTCTGGAAAAACCATCGCTGCCAGCGAGGGCCAAACCCTGCTGGAGCTGATCCTGGCGGCCGGGGAGAACATCCCCCACAAATGCGACGGCAACGCGAAATGCGGCAGTTGCCACATTTTCCTGCAAAGCGGCCGCAAGAGCGTGTCCAAACTCAGCCCGCTGGAAAATGAAAAGCTCGACAGCATCGTCGGCGTGGGCTCCAAGTCGCGCCTGGCCTGCCAGTGCCGCATCACCGGCACCGAGGACATCAGCGTCGAACTGCTCGGCTTCGGCTCCGGGCT
>WOZT01000288.1 GCA_011620145.1 Gammaproteobacteria bacterium
CGCTGCGGCCGCTTTGGGCTCGTAGTGAACGGCAGGCGCTTCGGTAATCAGCTTGTAGGTGGCATCCGTCTCGCCATTGGTGCGCGCCTCATCCTGACGGATGCGGGTGACCTCGTAGCGCGGGGTGTCGATGTGGGGGTTGGGGATGATCACAACGGCAATGCCGTGGCGGGCTTCGATGGTCGCCAGCGCAGCGCGCTTTTCGTTGAGCAGGAACGTCGCCACCGGAATGGGTAACTGGGCCATGACGCGCTGGGTGCGGTCCTTCATGGCCTCTTCCTGGATCAGACGCAGCACGGCCAGCGCAAGGGATTCCACCGAGCGGATGGTGCCGCGTCCCTCGCAGCGCGGGCAGGTGATGTGGCTGTGCTCCCCGATGGATGGACGCAGGCGCTGGCGAGACAATTCCAGCAGGCCAAAGCGAGAGATGCGGCCGATCTGGATGCGCGCGCGATCAAGCTGGGTGGCATCGCGGAGCCGGTTTTCAACTTCACGCTGGTTCTTGGCCGGCGTCATGTCGATGAAGTCGATCACCAGCAGCCCGCCCAAGTCGCGCAGCCGCAACTGGCGCGCGATCTCGTCGGCCGCCTCCAGATTGGTCTGCAGCGCCGTTTCCTCAATGTCGGAACCCTTGGTGGCGCGGGCAGAGTTGATGTCGATGCTGGTCAGGGCTTCCGTGTGGTCGATGACGATCGAACCGCCCGAAGGCAGCCTCACTTCCCGCGCAAAGGCCAGCTCGATCTGACTTTCGATCTGGTAACGGGTGAAGAGGGGAATGGCATCCTGGTAGAGTTTCAGGCGCCCGAGGTTCTGCGGCATGACGGCGGTGATGAATTCCCGCGCCTGCTCATAGACAGCGGGATCATCGACCATGATTTCGTTGATGTCGGCGCGCAGGTAATCGCGCAGCGCGCGGATGATGATGTTGCTTTCCTGGTAGATCAGGAACGGCGCCTGGCGTTCGGTGGCGGCCTGTTCAATGGCGCGCCAGAGTTGGAGCAGGTAGCCCAGATCCCACTGCAATTCTTCGGAGGAGCGCCCCATGCCGGCGGTGCGCACGATCATGCCCATGCCTTCGGGGACTTCCAGATTGCGCATGATTTCGCGCATCTCGTCCCGCTCTTCTCCCTCGATGCGGCGCGAGACACCGCCTGCACGGGGGTTGTTGGGCATCAGCACCAGATAGCGGCCGGCCAGACTGATGAAGGTGGTGAGCGCTGCGCCCTTGGTGCCGCGTTCCTCCTTCTCGACCTGGACAACGATTTCCTGGCCTTCGCGGAGCAGCTCGGCGATATTGAGCCGGCCGCTGGTTTCCACGCCCGGCTTGAAATAATCGCGGGAGATTTCCTTCAGCGGCAAAAAGCCGTTGCGATCCCCGCCATATTCGACGAAGCAGGCATCCAGGCTGGGTTCGATGCGGGTGATGCGGCCTTTGTAGATATTGGCTTTTTTCTGTTCCCGTGAGGGGGTTTCGATATCCAGGTCAAATAGTTTTTGTCCGTCAACCAGTACAACCCGCAACTCTTCGGGTTGCGTGGCATTGATCAGCATTCTTTTCATTGGGGGGGTTCTCTTCGGTACCCTGGGCGTTCTCTACAGGATGGGACGCCGGCGCCGAACAGGTCGCGGAAGCTGCAATCGCGATGATGCGGATCGATCGACAATCAGCGCTGAAACTCATCGGTCACGCTCCTGAACTTTCTGGCGGCATGGTAGAGAAACGCCTGGGCAGGGAATTAAAAGGGTAAGTGTGGGAAGCGGTTTTTGCCGGATGGGCAAGAAATCGGTTCCATAAATCGTCAAATCCGGGATCCGGGCCGAGTCCGCGCCCAGGGCGCAGGGGTCTACGGGGCGCGGCATTCGCGCTTTGAACAGCCCCATAGAAGCTGTCCTTTTTGGCCCGTTCAGTCCCAGGATCGCTTCTCCACGCCGGGCCAAGCATTGGCTTGGCCACGAAACGTTAAGAATTGCCTCAACTATAGCAATCGCGCCAGATCCCTTCAATGCGAATCGGGGGCGTCGGTTCTGCCCAGAGGTTGCGCTGACCGGGAGCGGAGTGCGGCCAGCGTCATGGACCAAGGTCTGGAGCGTCCCTGGGAAGTCATCCCCATTGCCGTCCGAGCAGCGCTTCCAGAACAAACTTGCTGCCAAAATAACCCAGCGTGAGCATCGCGCCGCCACTCAGGGTCCAACGCACGGCGACCTTGCCCCGCCATCCAAAGCGATAGTGGCCCCACAGCAACATGCCGAGGATGGCCCAGGCGGCGATGGACAGCACGGTTTTATGGACCAGATGCTGGGCAAACAGGTTGTCCACAAAGAAAAAGCCGCTGAGAAGCGCCAGCGAAAGCATGAAAAACGCGAGACCAATGAGCTGGAACAGCAGGCGTTCCATGGTCTGGAGCGGCGGGAAGATCAGCAGGAGGCCACGGGTTCGGTGGTGGTGCAGCAGCCGATTCTGCACCATCAAAAGCGCAGCCTGGGCGCCTGCCAGAACCACCAGGCTGTAGGCCACGATGGCGGTCAGCACATGCAATTCCACCGGTCCGCGCAAGGCGAGTTCCGGTCCGGTGCTCGTGCCGGGATGATGGACCAGGGTTGAGATTGCCAGCAGCGGAAACAGCAGGAGACCCAGGTTTTCCAGGGGTGCCCGGGCGGCAGCCAGCAGCAACAGCAGGGCGGTTTGCCAGCCAATCAACAGCACGGCTTCGGTCAGGCCCAGACGCAGGGGGTCATGGGCCAGAATCGGCGACAGCAGGGCGGTGTGCAGGACAAAGCCCACGGTGGCCAGGGTCAAAGCCGATTTTTTGCCTGCAGACTGCCCCCGCAGCAGACGTCCGGCACGTCGCAGCAAAAGGGCGGTGCTGGCGCAGTAGGCGAGGGCGGCTGCCCAGGCAATCCAGAAGCTGTCCATGTTCATGTATCAAGCAAGAATCGTTGGGGCATCATGGCATAGCGTCGTATCGGGACGCTATATGATTGGCGGGTGACGGTCGCAGGGCTTTCGGGTAACGTAAACCCCCGGCCGCGCGCCACGCGGCACGATCAACCCAAAATCCTTGAAGCGAAATGCCATGTTCGAGAATCTGACCGAGCGCCTCAATCGAACCCTGATGCAGTTGCGCGGCCAGGCGCGGTTGACTGAAGAGAATATCCAGCAGGCCCTGCGTGAGGTGCGCGCCGCCCTGCTGGACGCGGACGTTGCCCTGCCTGTGGTCAAGTCGTTCATCGATCAGGTGCGTGAGCGGGCGGTGGGCCGTGAGGTGAGCACCAGTCTGTCGCCGGGCCAGGTCCTGATCAAGGTGGTCAATGAGGAGCTGATCCGGGTCCTGGGGGAGCAGACCGCTGAGTTGCGCTTCAACCATCGCCCCCCGGTGGTGATCCTGCTGGCGGGTCTGCAGGGCGCGGGCAAGACCACCACGGCCGCCAAGCTGGCGCGCCATCTCAAGGAACGCCAGCGCAAGAAGTCGCTGCTGGTGAGCTGCGATGTCTATCGTCCCGCCGCCATTGAACAATTGCAGACTTTGGCCCAGCAGGTCGGCGCCGGCTTTTTCCCCAGCACCACGGACCAGGATCCCGCAGAAATCGCCAAGGCGGCCTTGGCCCAGGCGCGGCTCAAGTTTTTCGATGTGCTGATCGTCGACACGGCCGGCCGGCTGCATGTGGACGAGGCCATGATGGCGGAAGTGCGCCGTATCCATGAGGCGGTTTCGCCCCACGAGACCCTGTTCGTGGTGGATGCCATGACCGGCCAGGATGCGGCCAATACGGCCAAGGCCTTCGATGAAGCCTTGCCGCTCACAGGCGTGATCCTGACCAAGACCGACGGCGATGCACGCGGTGGCGCGGCACTGTCGATCAGGCAGATCACCGGCAAGCCGATCAAGCTGATGGGGGCGGGGGAGAAAACCGATGCCCTGGAGCCGTTCCATCCCGATCGGGTGGCCTCGCGCATCTTGGGGATGGGCGATGTGCTCACCCTCATTGAAGAAATCGAGCGCAACACCGATCGCACCAAGGCCGACAAGCTGGCGGCTCAGGTCCAGAAAGGCAAGGGGATTACCCTTGAGGATTACCGGGACCAGCTTCAGCAAATGCTCAGCATGGGCGGCGTGAAAAGCATCATGGAGAAGCTGCCGGGCGCCATGAAAATCCCCGAGGCCGCGCGCAACCAGGTGCAGGATCGCGATATCCGGCGCATGGTGGCGCTGATTAACGCGATGACGCCGGGTGAACGCCGTCGCCCCGATATCATCCAGGCGTCGCGCAAGCGGCGTATCGCAACCGGTTCGGGGATGCAGGTCCAGGATGTGAACCGCTTGCTCAAGCAGTTCGAGCAGACCCAGAAGATGATGAAGCAGATGACCAAGGGGCCCATGGGCAAATTGTTGCGGGGCGGTCGGCTGCCTCCCGGCATGGGTGTTTGACCACTTTGCTTCCGTTCAGTGCTTTAGGTAAAATCCACTGTTTGCTGGTGGCGGGTCTGTTCCGGTTGGAAGAGGCCTGTCGGATCCGAATCTGGAGGTTCAAGGGTTACATGGTCACTATTCGTCTTGCTCGTGCCGGCGCCAAAAAACGGCCTTTCTATCATCTGGTCGTTACCGACAGCCGTAACCGCCGCGATGGCCGTTATCTCGAACGTCTCGGATTCTTCAATCCCATCGCCAGCGAGCGGGAAGAATCCCTGCGTGTTGATCTGGAACGGGCCCGTCACTGGATCGCGCAGGGCGCGCAACCCTCGGATCGCGTCGAGCAGTTGCTGAAGCAGGCCGCCAAGACGGGCGACGCCAGCGTTTGATGTCGGCCGATTCCGAGGCAGGATCCACGGGGCGCGTGATCCTGGGCCGACTGGGCAGTCCATTCGGCGTCAAGGGTTGGCTCCGGGTTCAGTCCTACGCCCGTCCTCCGGAGCAGATCTTTGAGTACCCCCGCTGGAGCATCGGCGAGGGTGAGCGCTGGACTGAGTTGGCGCTGGAGGAAGTCCGGCCCCAGGGGAAAGGCTGGATCGCCCGACTGACCGGCATCGCCGATCGCGAGGCGGCCGCGGCTTTGACTGGCGCATCAGTCAGTATTCCCCGGGAAGCGCTGCCACCTGCGGAGGAGGGGGCGTATTACTGGATGGATCTGGTCGGCCTGCGCGTCGTCGGTCTGGATGGTTTGGAACTGGGTCGCGTCGTGTCCCTGATGGAAACGGGCGCCAATGATGTGCTGGTGGTTCAAGGCGATGAGGAGCGGTTGATCCCCTTCCTCCAACCTGAGGTGATCCGTCGCATCGACCTGGCCCAAAGTGTCATTGAGGTGGATTGGGATCCAGAATTCTGACAAGGGGGAGCGATGCGACTGACTGTGGTCACTCTCTTCCCTGAATTGATTGATGCGCTGTTCGGCTGCGGTATTGCCGGCCGGGCGCGGGATCGGGGATTGGTGGAGGTGGCCTGCGTCAACCCCCGGGATTTCACCCACGATCCGCACCGCACCGTGGATGATCGGCCCTATGGGGGCGGTCCCGGCATGGTGATGAAGGTTGAGCCGCTGCTGGCAGCCATTGAGGTGGCGCGGCGAGAGGCTCCGCCGGGAACGCCGGTGGTGATGCTGAGCCCGCAGGGACGGCGTTTCGACCAAGGCCTTGCCCGTGGGTATGCCGACTTGCCCGGGCTGATCCTGGTGGCAGGGCGCTACGAAGGCGTCGATGAGCGGGTCATGTCGGCGGTGGACCAGGAACTGTCCATCGGCGATTACGTGCTCAGTGGCGGCGAACTGGCGGCGATGGTGGTGATGGATGCGGTGGTCCGGCTGTTGCCGGGCGCCGTCGGCGATGCGATGTCCTGCGCCCAGGATTCGTTCTGGGAAGGCTTGCTCGATTGCCCCCATTACACGCGCCCGGAAGTTCATGCGACTGGGCGGGTGCCGGCGGTTCTGCTCAGCGGTGATCACGCGGCCATTCGGCGCTGGCGTTTGCAGCAGTCGCTGGGCCGCACTTGGCTCAGACGGCCGTCGCTGCTGGCTGAACGGGTATTGGAGCCTGAACAGGAAAGCCTGCTGCAGGCGTTTATTGACAATATTGATATTGACAGCCCGGATGGCGGGTAGAGGATTAGGCATGAGCAAGCTGATTGCAGAACTAGAAGCCGCGCAGATGCGGCATGACCTGCCTGAGTTCAGCCCCGGTGATACCGTGGTGGTCCAGGTCAAGGTGAAAGAAGGCACCCGCGAACGGTTGCAGGCCTTTGAAGGCATCGTGATTGCCAAGAGCAACCGGGGCCTGCATTCCTCCTTCACCGTGCGCAAGGTCGCTCACGGCGAGGGTGTGGAGCGCGTCTTTCAGAGCCACAGCCCG